>DASTGW010000677.1:0-2931 GCA_035718705.1 Terriglobales bacterium
AACGCACTCGACTCGGTTGTGGATCCTGGGACTCGAAACGTAACGTTGCAGGCGACGGTGCCGAATCCGGGCGGCAAACTGCGTCCGGGAATGTTCGTGCAGGTGGAAGTCGGAGTGGGAGCGAATCGCAACGTAATTCCGTTGCCGGCTTCGGCTATCAACTATGCGCCGTTCGGTGATTCCGTCTATGTGCTTTCTGATATGCAGGGGCCGGACGGCAAGGCGTACAAGGGCGTGAAGCAGCAATTTGTGAAGGTTGCGGGAACGCGCGGGGATCAGGTCGGCGTTGTTTCCGGAATCAAACCGGGCGATGAAGTCGTCACCTCGGGTGTGTTCAAGCTGCGCAACGGCGCTGCTGTGGCCGTCAACAACAAGATTCAACCATCGAACAGTCCTTCTCCTAAGCCTGAGGACAACTGATGAAGATTACGGACCTATTTGTAAAACGACCTGTCCTGGCGGTCGTGGTGAACCTGGTGATCCTGATCGCCGGATTGCAGGCGATTCGTTCGCTGAGCGTCCGTCAGTACCCGCGAAGTGATATCGCGGTTATCCAGGTGTCCACTGTTTATGTCGGCGCGAACGCTGACCTGGTGCGCGGGTTCATCACCACGCCGCTGGAGCGCGTGATCGCGAGCGCCGACGGCATCGATTACATGGAGTCGTCGAGCACGCAGGTAATCAGCAACATCACGGTTCACCTGAAGCTGAACTACGACACCAACGCGGCCCTTACGCAGATTCAGTCAAAGGTGGCGCAGGTTCGTAACGACCTGCCGCCGGAAGCGGAAGCTCCGATCATCGACCTGCAGACTGCCGATACGCAGTTCGCGGCGATGTACATCGGCTTCTCTTCGAACGAGCTCGATCAGAACCAGATCACGGACTACCTCACGCGCGTGGTGCAGCCGAAGCTGAGCGCGATCAGCGGCGTGCAGCGCGCAGACATTCTCGGTAAGCGAACGTTCGCGATGCGCATCTGGTTGAAGCCGGATCGCATGGCGGCGCTGGGCATTTCGCCCTCCCAGGTTCACGACGCACTCGCGAACAACAACTATCTTTCTGCCCTCGGTAAGACGAAGGGAACCATGACGTCGGTGAACCTTGTCGCCAACACCGATCTCAAAACGGCGGACGAGTTCAAGAACCTTGTCGTAAAAGAAGACAAGGGCACGGTGGTTCGCCTGGGCGAAATTGCCGATGTCGTGCTGGGCGCCGAGACCTATGACGACGACGTTCGCTTCAACGGCGAAGGCGCAACGTTCATGGGTATCTGGGTACTGCCGACGGCGAACTCGCTTGATGTGATCAAGCAGGTTCGCGCGACCATCCCTGAAATTCGCGCGCAGTTGCCCGCGGGCATTAAAGTCGGCATTCCGTACGATTCGACCGAGTACATCCAGGACGCGATCAACGAAGTCATGAGCACTCTGACCGAAACGCTCATCATCGTGATCGTCGTCATCTTCCTGTTCCTCGGGTCGTTCCGGTCGGTGCTGATTCCGATCGTGGCCATTCCGATTTCGCTGATCGGCGCGGTGTTCCTGATGCTGGTGGCGGGGTTCACCATCAACCTGCTGACACTGCTCGCGATCGTGCTGTCGGTCGGACTCGTGGTCGACGATGCCATCGTTATGGTGGAAAACGTGGAACGCCACCTGCGCGAAGGCAAGACGTCGTTCCAGGCCGCACGCGACGCGGCTCGCGAACTCGTTGGTCCGATCATCGCCATGACAATCACGCTCGCCGCGGTGTACACGCCGGTGGGTATCCAGGGTGGATTAACGGGCGCGTTGTTCCGGGAATTCGCGTTCACGCTGGCGGGCGCCGTGATCGTGTCCGGTATCGTGGCGCTGACGCTCTCGCCGATGATGGGCTCCAAGCTGCTTCGTGCGGGTGCATCCGAACGCGGCTTCTCAGGATGGGTGAACCGCCGCTTTGACACCGTTCGTCATGCCTATTCACGGATGCTGACCGGCACTCTGCAATACCGGGCAGTGGTGCTGCTGGTGTGGGCAATTGTGGTTGCGTTGGTAGTTCCTTTCTACATGTTCTCGCAGAAGGAACTCGCTCCTGCAGAAGACCAGGGTGTGGTCTTTGGCGTGGTGCAAGGTTCTGCGAACGCGACCCTCGACCAGACAAAACTCTTCGCGAGCGAGATCTATGACGTATATCACTCGTTCCCGGAGAGTCAGAGCGTCTTCCAGATAACGAATCCAAACGGCGGTTTTGGTGGCATGGTAACGAAACCCTGGAGCCAACGCGATAAGACGACGCAACAGTTGCTGCTGGAATCTGCGGGCAAGTTGTCGAAGATTCCGGGCGTGCGCATTATTCCGCTCACGCCTCCGCCTCTTCCGGGCGGCGGAAACTTCCCCGTCGACTTCGTGATTGCGTCTTCGGCCGAGCCGCAGCAGTTGGTGCAGTTCGCGAATCAACTGGTGGCGAAGGCGTTCCAGAGCGGCATGTTCATCTTTGCCGACTCGGATCTCAAATACGATCAGCCGCAAGCGGAGGTCGTCTTTGATCGGGACAAACTGCGCTCGCAAGGTGTGGACCTGAGCCAGGCGGGACGCGATTTGTCGACAATGCTGGGCGGAAATTACGTAAATCGCTTCAGCATCCAGGGACAGAGCTACAAGGTGATTCCGCAGGTGAAGAGGGCCGAGCGACTGACGCCCGACCAGCTATCGGAGATCTACGTCTCCGGCGCTGGCGGGAAGCTGGTGCCTCTCTCAACTTTCGCGAGCCTGAAGACCACAACCGAGCCGCGCGAATTGAAGAAGTTCCAGCAACTCAATGCCGTGCGGATTCAGGGCGTAGTTCCGCCGAATGTTCCGCTCGACCAGGCGCTTCGTTTGCTCGAAGACCAAGCAAAAACCATTTTGCCTCCTGGCTTCACGATTGACTATGCCGGTGAGTCGAGGCAGT
>DASTGW010000678.1:0-4311 GCA_035718705.1 Terriglobales bacterium
GATATTCCTTTTAATGTCGTCGAGAGCGGTGTCGAAGGATGGGGGCGCTACCTACTTGCCGAGTCGCCAGAGAAGGCTGACTTGATTGTTGAGGTGACGTCGCCGTCGGAAGAGACGGGCATCAGCGTGACCAGCAAGACGACGACAGGCAGTGGTCCGACCGAGCAGTCCACCACGAGCAGCAAGGAACTTGGCAGTGGACCTATCAAATTAGTGGTGTACGACGCTCGCAATCATGTTCCGCTGTGGTCGGCGACGGAACAGCCCAAGGGCGCATTCAAGCAGAAGAATCGCGAGGACAAACTGGTCGAAGCAGCGCAGAAACTTGTCCATGCGTTTCGCGAGCGCGTAGAACCGCAAACTGCGCAGTGAGATTTTTGTTACCAGCACACATCGATTCGTGATTAGCGGAAGTGCGCGTGAGATCGTGCACGACAATCCAGAAAAGTGGTAATTAAATAAGGGCGATGCGGAGAATCGCTCTCAGCTTCTTCCTCCTTGTGGTGTCGGGCATCGCGTGCGCCGGCACGCCTCCGGCGGGGCATATTGAAAATTTCCGTTTCCACAGCAATATCTTCGATAACGATCGCTACGTCCGGGTGTGGCTGCCGCCTGGCTACGACGATGCCGCCAATCGCGGCTACCGCTATCCCGTGCTCTACATGCACGACGGTCAATTCGTGTATCACGCGACCGCGACGAAAGGCATGCGGGGCGACTGGCACGCAGACGAAGTAGCAGCCAAACTGATCGCGGCAGGCAAGATCGAACCGATCGTCATTGTGGCCATCGACAACGGCGGGAAAGGCGTGCGCACGCGTGAATATCTGCCGGTCATCGATGCGTATGACGAGAGCGCAAAGACCGTCGTTGGGGATCGAATGCCGGACGTTGTATTCGAAGAGATTGTTCCCTTTATTAATTCAAAATTCCGCACACGTGAAGGTCCGGACTCGGTCGCAATCGGCGGATCTTCCTTTGGTGCTGTGGCCGCCCTCTACTGTGCGACTGCCAAGCAGGGAAGCGTGGGGAAACTGCTGCTGGAGAGCCCTTCGCTCTATATCCATGAAGGCTGGCTGTTCAAGCAACTAGAGGAAGTGAAAGGGTGGCCGCAGAAGATCTATGTTGGCATCGGTACGAACGAGGTGCCCAACAACGCGGAATACAGTCGAGAAGCCGTGGACGATGTGTTGAGATTCGAAAAGATGATGAAGAAAGCGGGCTTCGATAAGGAGCGCATGAAGGTTGTGATTGGAGAAGGCACTACGCATGACGAGAACGCATGGGCCGGTCGATTCCCCGAAGCGCTGAAATTTCTTTTCGGAAGAGAGAAAAGGAAGGATTAACCCGGACCGAGAGCATAGATCTTCGGTGCCGGAAGCAGTTGTATCGTCTCGGTGCGTCGCGACTGGGCGTGGCGATAGACTTCATTGTAGGCGCGGCCGACTACTTCCGGTGCGCGCGTTGCCAGTAGATGGTCGCGGCCTGCTTTGCCAAGTTCGCTGCGAAAGTACTGGTTTGTTGCTAGTGATAAAACACTTCGCGTGAGATCCGACACCTCGCCATGCTGAAACCACAGGCAGCCCTCTCCATCTTCGGAGCATTCCCGGTTCTCGGGGGCATCGGCGGCGACTACTGGCTTGGAGGCGGACATTGCGGAAAGCATTCCTTCATTGCTTCGACCTGATGGGTCTTCCGTGGGGAAGGCCAGCACAAGGTCGGCAGACGCAATCGCACTATCCCGAGCGTGTGGAGATACACAGCGCAATGAAGAACCGAGGTTTAGTTCGCTCGCACGTTGCATGACTTCCTGGGTGGCTTGATCGCACTCGAGCACGAGGACGACATTAGGGAGATCACGCTTCAGAGTTGCCAAAGTCTTGAGTGAGAACTCATGTCCATTAGAACTGCCCAAGACAAGAATCACGAAGTCGCGACTGGGATCAATGCCATGCGCTTCATACCAGCTCTGGTCATTTTCCATTTTTCGGGAAATGAAGGGGTGATGAATACGAAAGATGTTTGGAGGGGCAGCCCCGCGATCGTGAGCGATCGTCGCCATCGTCTTTGAGTGCACGACGACGGCACTCGCGCGTGTGAGCGCGAATTGCTCCGCGACGCGAAATGACCGCAGCAGCCACGGCCCAGAATGGGACTGCTCTGGAGCAACTTCGTCAAGCGCATACGCAAAGTCGTACACGAGAGGGAGGCTGCCGCGTACCCCCGCCATCGCGGAAGCAAAGGAATGTGCATGAACGATCTGGAATGAATTGACCGCTTCGGCGTCATTCAACGCGTGACGCCAGTCAC
This sequence comes from Terriglobales bacterium, assembly GCA_035718705.1. Taxonomy (GTDB): domain Bacteria; phylum Acidobacteriota; class Terriglobia; order Terriglobales; family Acidobacteriaceae; genus DATMXP01. The sequence goes on from DASTGW010000678.1 coordinate 2,311, forward strand.
GGACATCGTTCCAAGTGGTGAGCAGCGAGAGACCGTTTGGATCTGATTTCCAAGACTCGCGAGCGAGGACCTGCGGAGTCATGCCGATCTTAGTTTCCGCGTCGGTCAAATCAGAAACGGTTGAAGTCTTCTCGCAAGCGTGGAGCACACGCCACGATTTGGAGCCGGCCTTAGGTGACGCCTCGCTGGATGACTCCGAGGATGGCACTAGCCCACCTCGCGGTGCTGCTCGTGAGGCAGATCGGAATAGAGCATGACCTGGTTGCGGCCCCGAGATTTGGCATCGTAAAGAGCGGCGTCCGCGCACTCAATCAGGTCACGCTTGAAGCGAGCGTCTTGCGGATACGTGGCGATGCCGAGGCTGATTGTAAGGCGCTCCACGTCGGCGGCCGAGCCGGCAAAGAACTTCGCCTGTTCCACGCTGCGCCGGATACGTTGCGCAACGCGAATCGCGGAAGTGGCCGGAGTTTCCGGAAGGATGATCACGAATTCTTCCCCACCATAACGGGCGACGGTGTCCACTTCGCGCATGTCCTTTGTCAACAATGATGACACGTCACGCAAGACCTGATCGCCAACGTGGTGGCCGTAACGGTCGTTGAGAGGCTTGAAGAAGTCGATGTCTATCATCAGCAGCGACAACGGAGCTTTCTTGCGCTCGCAGCGTTTGAGTTCTAATTCGAGTTGCTGCTCGAAATAGCCGCGCGTCTTCAGGCCGGTCAGGTAGTCCGTGAAGGCGAAGGTCAGGAGGCCTTCATTGGCGTGCTCGCGGCTGAGCATGTTCTCGGAGACCAAGGCCAGAATCCAGAGGAGTTGAGCGTCTTCGTCGCTAAACAAACCAGCGGCCTTGGAAAAGAACTGCATGGAGCCGAGGGTGCGATTGTTGACCACCAAAGGAACCACTAGAGCGGATTGTGAGTTGGTCTCGTCGAGAACGGCGTCAGCCTGGGGATGAAATCCGCGGCTGATGATCAAGGGCCGACTGTACTTGCTGACCCAGAAGTTCAGGACATTGCCATGGGCGAGGGGTTCCGAGATGGGCTCAATCCCTCGTGAAGTCCGCAACAACATCTGTTCAGAAGTTTCTTCCCAGAAGTAAACCAGCGCGCCCTCATAGGAAATGATCTCGCCGGCAAAATCGCAAAGCATGCTGAGCGCTGCCTCCAGTTGCATAGGCAGACCCGTGAGCATGCTCAGGCGGAGGATGGTGTTCACCTCGCGCCAGCGCCGCTTGATTGTCTCTTCCCCCAGCTCTGAGAACACTTCGACAACGAACCGGTCTGGCGGGAAAGACTCTGAATAACCGAAAGTCACGTTCATGAGCCGAACTACAAGACGGACTACAGCAGAAATTTGTGGTGCACGCCCGCTGCCAACAGTCCGAAATCGAGCCACAAACCCGGAACATTCTAGCAACGGTGGCCGGGTGGAAGCAGAACAGGCTTGTATGTTGATGCTGAATTCAGGATCGGCGTTCGTTTCGAAGTTACCGAAAGAGTATCGGGAGCCCATCTTCGAGAACACCGGTACCCATTTCGGGTTACATATGCTCCGGTTCTAAGGTGCGCGCAGATTATCCAGAACTGAGTCGTTAAACACGCTGTCGCAGAATGAAACACTTCATTCCCCAGGCCGATGTGGGGTGTGCGTTGGCTGCTGCTGTTTTGGAGAGCAGAAGGGCTCACGTTAGTTGATTGGGCTAAATATAAGGTCAAGTAGCGCAGAACGACAGCAAACATTCGCAGCACGATATTTTTCCGCGTTAGTGCCTCATTTCAGTTGCGGGATTTTTTCTGCTCGTCTAGGATGAATTGTGTAAGTTCTGTGAACGCTCTCAGAAGTACCTAGCCGTTTTACTTCCGTCGTATAACCCTATCGGCCCTTGAACTCCCATTCTCGGTTCTCGCTCGGAGAGTTATTGCATGGCGTGGTACGCATACTGCATCGTCGAGCAGCAATCCCTGTTGGGCGCAGCACGAGCCCGGCGTCCTTTCCCCCTCA
>DASTGW010000679.1:0-2468 GCA_035718705.1 Terriglobales bacterium
CCCGCGTGCGGTCGCTGACCTTAGCCCCCGCACTGCACAGGAGCTTCGGGTCAGCGACCGCTGCTGGACGAGTCTACGAGCCGGCGTCGTCCCAACTGAACCAGCGACCGGAGCGGGATCGACCAAGATGGGCATGGCCGAGATCGAAAGGCTCGCGGTCGCCGGCAGACTTGTGGTTCGGAGGAAGCTCGCACACAGGGCTTCGGTCCGATCCAGGAGTGCGGACAGCCCCACAAGTGGGAAGCTGCTCGTAATACTCGAATGTCTCCGAGATCTTCATGCCCCCATTATACCAGATTCTCGGTATCCTGTCAAATGCAATCTTCGTTGAAGCGTGACGACCGCGCTTCAACTTTCCGCCTCCAAACTTGTGAAAGGATCGATCTTGTATCGCTTGCTCATCCTCTTCGCCGCTATCGCCGCGGTCTTCGCATTTTCGGCAACGCCGGCACTGGCCGCGAATAGCACCTGCACCATCCATGATCTCGCCGTCACCGGCTGGTCGATCCAATCCGACCAAGCCACTACGAGCTGGGACTTCAAATGCGGCGGTGCCAACAACGAGCCGTACACCATCGAACTCGACTTCCAGTGGGAAGACGCTCAGAGCAACTGGCACACCTTCGACTGCGACAACGGCCTGCCGTGCCTCACGAACCGGCCGGGCGCGTTTACCTACTACAACGGAGGTACCGAACACAGCGGCACGAACACGTGGAATGTCGCCGGCCAGCTCAACTGCGCTGATATCCGGTTCCACGCGCTCGTCCAGTTCGAATTCGGATCGCCGTCCCAGAAGTGGAACAGCATCACCTACCACGTCGGCTGCTGATGAAACGCCTTCTCATAATCAGTCTCCTCATAGCCTCCACCTTCGCGTTCAATGCGGCGCCAGCCAGCGCCGCCGCGACATGCACCATCCATAACGGCGCCCTCTACAAATGGTCTGAGCAGACCGACTGGGTTGGGTACAATGCTGACTTCAAATGCGGCGGTGCCGCGAACACTCGATTCCGCGTCAAGGTGACGCTCCAAGTCAACTTCGGTACCGACCAAAATCCGTCGTGGCTCGAGGGGCAGTGCGACGCCGGCCCGTGCCAAACGACTAAGCCTAGCTCATCGACATGGTTCCCCGCCGGGGTTGAACAGGCGTGGGGCGACGGAAAGTTCAACTACGCCGGCCAGATTGACGGCTGGCAGATGCGAATGCGCTACGACGTAATCTTCGAGAACGGCGATCCAAACCCCGGCCCCTGGTTCTCATCGAAAGTGACGGTTTAACATGCTACTGGACAAAGAGCTGCTTGAAGAGATTGAAGAGACGCTCGAGGACATTCGTCTCCTGCGGGCTGCCGTACGGGCCGAGCCTGTCCGCCAGTCCCAGCGCGGCCAGGACCAGCCCAACCCAAAATACCTGCTGCTCCGCGACCGATGCCTCGAGCGTGACCGCCTCCTGCGGATGGCCTATGCGCGCAACCTCGATGTGAATGTGGACGAGGAAGTTGCCGAGTCTGGCATCTTGGATGGCGATTGAATGAGGGACATGACCGAATTCGAGGCGGCGTTTTCGGCTGCTGTAGATAATGAGATTATAGCCCGTAGAGTGATTCGGCTGAACGAACTCGCCGTCGGCATGTTCGGGGCGATTTGCGACCATGCTGACGACTTGCCCGACGAGATTCTAGACGCTGCGGAGGACTGGTACTCGTACCTAGTTGAGAGTGCTGAAGATCTCTGATGTCCACTTGGGAGGGCGGGCAGCAGGACCACCAGCGCATCAGCGTTTCGCGCGATGCTCTGCGGGCAGACCTTGCAGAGCTAGAGCTACGCTTGCGGGTCTTCATCGAAACAGAGCTGTACAAGAAAGCAGACCGCGCTGATATGGTTGAGGCGCTGTCGCGGATCAAGGATCTCGAGGAACTGCGGAGGGCACGGGATCGCGGCGAACTTACGCCGGCCCTCCAACGAGAAGTGCGCGCACTCGCCCGAGCAGAGTCCGAACATGAGACTTCACGGGAATGGACAGGACGAGAGCGATTTTTGGCAGTTGTGTCAGTCATGACTGCTGGGGCAATGGCTTTACTTTCTATCCTTCTGGCTATCCACGGATGGTCCGGCTAAAAATGGTGCGTATGCCTACTACTCAAAATATTGACATCAAATCCTTTCTCGGTCTGAGAAAGATTACCGTCATTTATGTTGTCACACTATTGCTAGCATTGACTTGGATGAGCACGCTGTATCAGATTTATCAGATTCAGCATCTCGCAGAGCGTAATTCGACTGCTGTTGGTGCGTTGTGTGTTTTTCGCGCTGATCTTATCCAGCGCCGAGACGCGAATCAGAGGTATCTCGACTTGAGCCCACGCCAGCGAAAGCAGAAATTTGGTGATCTTGGTAATGTCCCGATTTCTGTTATCAAGACAAACCTCGCAACTCAGAATAGAACTATCGCATCCCTCGACTCT
>DASTGW010000680.1:0-6102 GCA_035718705.1 Terriglobales bacterium
AAATCCTTCCCCAACTCAACGATTGGAGCGACCACCCCATCGACAAGCTCTATCGTGCCAAAGTGCCTCTCAACATCAACACCGATACTCGCATGCTCACGCCGGTCACGCTGGTGAACGAATACGAGGGAATGCAGAAGACCTTTGGCTGGACTCTTGAAGAACTCCGCGACACTAACCTGCTCGCCGTTGATGCCGCTTTCGTGGACGACACCACAAAGCAGCGCTTACGAACACGAATTATGGAAACCTATATAGGGAACGGCTCGTCACCTTCCAATTGACGCGGGCGCTCCTTCGGGATCAGACTTCTCTCGCACAACCCGGGGTTTGATCCGGCAATCGAAATTAACGATTTGCAGATGGAGGTCACCATGCGCGCAGATCGTACCGAACTTTCGTGGGATTCCAAGAAATCAAAGTGGCTGATCAGGATCGAAGTTGGTGAAGAAGTGATCCGGCGCTATTGCGATCTCCCTGAAAACGCCAATCCAGACGCTCTCCGTACCGCCGCACGGCAGACCTTGCAGGACGAAGGCTACGATACCGACGCGGAGGTCTCGATCATCCAGCCACACGCGGCGTAAATACTAGAGCTACGCCGCGCGCCGCCACTCGCGGACACTCTCGCGTCGCTGCCGCCGCTGGCGCCACCCGAGCAGTAGCGCGGCCGCACCCACGGCCCCGCCCATGATCCATCCGCGATTCAAATCCATCCAAGACTGCACGCTGAATTTTGCCGCCCGATCACCAAATGTCCCATGCGGACCATAATCACGCTTGTCGTCTACGGGGTCCCAGACATTGTTCCGTCGATTTGGATTTTCGGGTTCACTCGTCTGCTGCGCGTCATAGCCAGTCTTGCCCAGATAACGATCAAGCAGTCCGGGAATGAACTTCTGCCCCACGATCGCCTGCACCGTCGGTCCGCCCACCCATACTTCCCTGCGCCGATGATGCGCCGCCCAGTAAATCGCGCGCGCTGCGACTTCAGGCTGATAAATCGGCGGGACCGGCTGCGCTTTGCGCGCCAGCCGTGACTTCACCCAGCCGAACTGCGGCGTGTTCATCGCCGGCAGATGGACGCACGTCACGTGAACATTGCTCTTATCGTGGATGAGTTCGCAGCGTAGCGAATCGGTGAAGCCGACCATCGCGTGCTTGGCCGCGCAATAGGCGGACTGGAGAGGGATGCTTCGATAGGCCAGCGCCGACCCCACCTGCACGACTGTGCCGCTGTCGCGCGGCAGCATCCCCTTCAGTGCTGCCAGCGTTCCATGCACGAAGCCAAGATAAGTGACATCCGTGACTCGCTGGTAGTCTTCCGGCTCCATCTCCTTTACCGGAGAAAAAACGGAAGCCATCGCAACATTCACCCAGATGTCAATGGGCCCGAACTTCGCCTCAATCTGCTTGGCCGCCTTAAACACCTGCTCGGCATCGGCGACATCGGTGGGAATCGCCAGCGCCTCTCCGCCCAGTCGTTCCACGTCGTGCTTTGTACCTTCGAGGCCGGCTGTTCCACGCGCGAGCAGTCCAATATGCGCTCCGCGTTTCGCGAATTCCCGGACCACCGCCCGCCCGACACCGGCCGAAGCGCCGGTTACCACCACCACCTCTGGCTTTCCCATTCATCGGCTCCTGCTTTTACGATGCAGGAACGTCACAAGAGGCAGTCAGCTATTCATATCGCAATACGATGTTTGGATCGACCCGCACTGCCGCCAACGCCGGAACCATGCTGGCTAGCAGTGCCACTCCGGCCAGGATCGCGACAGACACGACTAGTGACAACGGATCGCCCGCACCCACTTCGTACAGAGTCGTTTTGAGGGCATGCCCGCTCAGCAGCGCGATCGGCACGCCGACCGCAACACCCGTTGCGGCCAGGATCATTGCTTGCTTCAAAATACCTTTGATGATGTCGCTGCGCTGCGCGCCCAAGGCGAGACGGATGCCGATTTCTTTCGTCCTCATCACCACCATGTACGACATCAATCCGTACAGGCCGACGGCGGCCAGTAACAACGCCAGTATTCCGAACATGCCGGACATTCTCGCCAGCATCGACTCGCCGAAGATTTCACGCTGTGCCAGCGTGTCGATCGTATCGATGCCTGCAATCGGCAGTCCCGGTGCGATCTGAGCCATTTTTTGACGAATACCGCTGGTGACCATCCCGGGATCGGCCGTAGTGCGAATTTCCACGTTCAGCACGACAGGCTGGTCTATCTCGTTGCGGAAAGGCACATAGAATCGGCGATCTACCGCTTCTCTTACGCTGTGGTCATGCACATCGCGCACCACACCCACGACTTCGTACTGATGCAGCACTTGATTGTTGTCTGGAATCGTCAACTTGCGGCCGATCGGGTTCGCGTCTTTGAAGTAAAACTTGGAAGCTCGCTCATTGAGGATCGCATAGTGTTGCGAAGGATCGTTGTCCCGTTCATTAAAATCACGTCCCAAGAGCATTTGAGCACCGATGGTCTGGAAATATCCTGGACCTATCTCGTCAAAGGCGATGTCAAGATCCGACTCATTTACAGGAACGTAGCCATCGATCCCTTTGATCGTTGTGCCCCCTTCCGTACCGCTGAAGACCCCGTTCTCCGAAACTGCAACCTGCTTGACGCCTGGAAGTGTCTTCAACGCATCGGGAATTTCGCGCGCAAACTGATGGATCTGTTCCGCCTTATAACCGACCACTAGAGGATCGGTCTTCATGATCACCAGTCCTTCGCGGGGATAACCAAGATCGACATCCTGAAGGTTGTAGAGACTGCGCACCATCATCCCTGCTCCGGTGATCACCAGCATCGAAACAGCGAATTGTGCCGCCACCAGAAGATTGCCCACGCTGAAGAATCCACCAAAGCCGTGGGAAGTCGACACACGAGAAGCTTGTCCCAGCACTGACGTCAGCTGCACTTTGAGTGCGCGGAATGCCGGAGCGAGTCCGAAGAGCACACCGGTTAGCAGGCATAACAACGCCGAGAAGCCGAGCACGCGCGCGTCCGGCGATACATCCAGGCTCAAAGATCCATACCGCTGCGTTACCCAGCGAAGTAGAAGTTGTGTGCCTGCGCCGGCAACCGCCAGTCCGGCAATACCACCGAGGAACGCCAGCAGCACGCTCTCCGTCACGAGCTGGCGTACAACTCTGCCGGGCTTCGCTCCTATCGCTACACGTAACGCAATCTCGCGGCTGCGTCCCGATGACCGCGCCAGCAGCATGTTGCTGATGTTCGTGCAGGCCATTACCAACACCAGTCCAACAATGCCCATCAGCAGCAGCATCGGACGGCCAAACGTATCGCGAGCCCATGAGAATCCGCGGTTACCTGCGAAGACTGTGATGTGCTGTTTCTGAATTGCCTCCCGATCTTCTTTACTGATCTTTGCTCCGAAGTCGCCCTTCAGCAGTTGTTGAAAACGCAGATTCACGCTGGCTTCCGCCTGCGGTCTCGTCACTCCTGGTTTTGGCACTCCCATGAACTGCAGCCAGGAGATGCCAGGATTGTCCAGCCACGATGTCGCCGCCACCAACTGCGGCTGCATGTTCATCGGCACCCACACGTCCTGCGTCTCACCCGAAATCTCGCCGTCGAATCCGCGCTGCGCAACACCAATCACGGTGAACGGCACATTGTTCAGCCTGATCGTCTTCCCCACCGCTCCGGGATCGCCGTTCATCTGCAACTGCCAATAGCTGTAGCCCAGAACAGCGACTGCTTCGGGCCGATGAACATCACTTTCACTTTCAGTGAAGAATCGCCCCAGCGCCGGCTGCACACCTAATACCTGGAAGTAATGACCGGTTACAAATCGTCCACGTCGCGTCTGCCCAGGGTCAGTCGAATTCGTCCCAATCTGCAGACGGCGAATGTCACCGGAGGCGTAGCTGTCCGCGAAGACGTCTGAATTCTCAGAGAGCGCTTGATACAGCGGATAAGAGAACGAGCCCAAAAGCGGCGTGCCGTTGCTGCGGTGATGTACGTCCCCGGGTTCGCCTACGATCAACAACTTGTCTGCGTTCGCGACCGGCAGCCCTTTAATCAGCAGCGGATTCACGATGCTGAAGATCGCCGTATTTGCGCCAATCGCCAGTGCCAGCGTCAGAACGGCGACAAACGTGAAACCTTTGTTCTTGAAAAGCGTGCGCAGTCCAAAGCGAATATCTTGCAGCAGGGTTTCCATCAGGGCTCCAGGTGACATTATCCTGCTGCAATTCGATTGCTTTTAGGGACGGACGTAATCCACTGCGTCGGAAGCACTTACGAACACTTGTGGATGGTAATCCTGTACGCAGTTGGGATGAATTGTCCGGAATCGGACAGGTGAGCCGGAACGTGCTGTTCTTAGTTCGCGGCTTTTATTGTGGCTATCGTCTTCACCACGGCGACATCGCGGGCCTCGTGCACCTCGATCCGTACCGCGGTCCCTTCCGCATACTTCTTTGCCTCTTTGATTAACTTCAGCTCCTCCTCAGATAACGGGCTCTGCAGCGCGGCTTTCACCGCTTTATCTCCCAAGGCGAAAGATGCAAGAAAGGATCCCTTCCGCGGCGATAGATAGACGATGACTCGCTCTTTCATCTTCAGCTTGAGCGCCCACCCAGCTTTGATCGAATACGAATGCCATTCCTGATCGGGCGCAACTTCGGCCAGCGCCTTCACGGCATCCGACCACAATTTCTTCGCCGTCCCCAGTGCGTTCGCCAACTCCGACTCAGTCGGCTTCTCTTTCTTCCCCACAAACGCATTCGCCTGCATAGTTTCTCCCAAAAGAAAAAGGGCGGGTTGTCCCCGCCCATTCACCAATCACCATTCACAACTCACAAATTCTTCTTCGTCCACTCTTCCACCCGATCGAGCGCCTTGTTGATGTTGTCCATCGAGTTTGCAATCGAGAAGCGAAGATACCCTTCGCCGAACGCGCCGAATGCTGTTCCTGACAACGCGGCCACGCCTGCCTGATCGAGCAGCGCATCAGCCAACTTTTTCGATGGCCATCCCGTCTTCTGGATGTTGGGGAACATGTAGAACGCGCCCTTCGGCTTCAGACACGAGAAGCCCTTGATGCGATTGACGCGATCGTAGAAAACGTCGCGACGCCGCATGAACTCTTTGTTCATCTTGTCCACCGACGACTGGTCGCCTCTGATCGCTTCAACGCCGGCAATCTGAGTGAAGCTTGCGGTGCACGAATTCGAGTTCGTCATCAGCCGCGAGATGTGTTGCGCCAGGTCAGCACGCATCACGCCGTAGCCCATGCGCCATCCGGTCATCGCGTAAGTCTTCGAGAAACCGTCGAGCAGGATCGTGCGTTCTTTCCAGTCCGGCAGCGACATGATCGAATGATGATCGCCTTCAAACAGCAGCCGGCTGTAGATCTCATCCGAGAGCACCATGATGTCGCGATCGCCAATCGCGTCAGCGATATCTTTCACATCCTGCTTTCCCAGCACGCCGCCTGTCGGATTTTGCGGCGAATTCAGGATGATCAACTTCGTTCGATCGCTGATCAGCGATTTCAGCTCGTTCACGTCAAGCCGGAATTGCAGATCTTCTCTCAACTGAATCGGCACCGCCTTCGCGCCGACAAAGTTGATCATCGATTCGTAGATCGGGAAACCCGGATTCGGATAGATCACCTCATCGCCTTCATCCGCCAGCGCGAGGATGGTGTAAAAGATGATCGGCTTGCCTCCCGGTACAACGACCACTTCGTCCGATGTCGCCTTCACGCGCCGCGTATCGCTCACATACTGAGCGATTGTCTCGCGCAGGTCGGGCAATCCGGCGGAAGGACCATAGTGCGTCCAGCCTTTGTGCAGGGCGTCGGTAGCGGCTTCAATAATGTTGGAAGGTGTATCGAAGTCGGGCTCACCGATTTCCAGGTGAACGATGTCACGTCCCTGGCGCTCCAGCGCCTTGGCACGAACCAGAACTTCGAAGGCAGTCTCAGTTCCCAGCCGCGACATGCGCGACGCCAGGCGAAGATCGTGAGTCACTTTTTCCATAACGGCCATCAGAAAGCCCGCCTATTATAAGGATTTATTGGAGAACACATAAGCCCAGCTTTGAGTCTGAGCCGGAA
>DASTGW010000681.1:0-7674 GCA_035718705.1 Terriglobales bacterium
ATATATTTCCAAAGCATTGGCCATTTGAGTCATATCAGACAGCCGCTTGGCGTCGCGTGACTTTTGCCGGGCATCTTGGAAAGCAATCAAGCCTATGGAGGAAAGTAAAGAAATAATTGCTACCACTACCAGCAATTCAATTAACGTAAAGCCCTCATCGCGGCGAGACGCTTTCCGCCTGCGAATAGGGCGCTGCGGACACAAACAGGATTTGCGTTGAGTTTGAAGCATGGAATTCTCCTTGGCGTTAGTTGTCTTCGGACGACCGCCACACTCCACCCCGGAGTGCGCGGAGAGATTGGCTGGCGAAGAAACACTCGCCGCTCATTGCGAGCTGCGAGGGCCATAAAAACAGCACGGCATTTGGCCAAGTGGAAAGGTTCGGCCTTGGTTCTACGGAGTATCCAGGATCGGTCCGGGACACGTGTTCTGCAGCCCCAGTTTCGTGAAGATATCCGAAGCCGTTGTATCGTCCCGGCCGGCAAGCAATTGGCTCAGGCCGAGCACCGTTGTTCCAATCGATTGCATGATCACCGGCGACGTCTTATCAACCACCTTCAGAATTTTGATTTCCGTGAACGTTTTCGCGGACTTCAGAACTGTCGTTACATCGTCGGGCGAACCACCGCCCAGCAGCGCCGTTGCACCGAGAAGTCCCGCCACGAGTTGGGCTCGCGATTGAGAACCTGTCGAAGGCCACACCACTAGTTCCACCCAGTCTTTGTGGTCAGGTTGTTGCGATTCACCCTTGATGTCGCCAAGCTGCATGTAGATGTCGTAAGCATCGCCGCTGCTGGCGTATTGTCCGGTTTGGACAGCAGAAATCGTCAGTGTGCTGCCATCAGCGAGGCTTACAGAAGTGTTCAAAACGCGTTGTGAAAACGCGATTGAACTCAGCATTCCCACCAGAATGCCCAGAAACACTACCCGTGAAAGTTTCATCTTGATCTCCCATCCGCGTTGGCGGAATCGCCACCGTCCCCAGAATGCGAGGGAGTATACCCCTGAAAATATTCGTACAGACATCACCCGAAGTGGTTAAGGGTGTTTTGTGCGAGCGGATGCGCCAAGTCGCACAAAGCGCTAACCTGGTTTACCCCCGGCGCTCCCATCAAGTGTTTTCTAAAGAATCCCTGTGCCTCTGTGTCTGTGTGGAACTAGGGTCTTCCCACTTCGACACCGCCGCCAAAAAATATTTCCCGACACTTGGCCGATCACCCGGCCAAAATTGCTATTCTGAAAATATAAGGTGGTGAAGACGCTTTTTTCGAGCGGCTCGCCACCTTTCGTTCTTTGAAAACCGAATCTCGACAGAGTGTTTTACCGAAAACCGACCACCGATAACCGAGAACCGTTTTACTGGCTATTTAAGTCCTTTGTTTTGTTGGTCTGTGAGATAAGTCATTTAGAATCATGGTCACCGGGGGAGGGGGTATCGTCTGTCACGCAAAATCCTTGGAATCAATGACTTGTCTGTAAGTTATTGATTCGCATAGATCGACGGATCCAACCTTGTAAGCTGCTGATTCTAATAGATCGACCTAGGGAGGAGGGGGTATTCCCCCCCGGGTACAGACCGAGGCTTTCCTGATCCGGGAATTTCAAGAGACTGGTGTCAAAGTCCATGCTCCTGGGCGGGCAGTGGCCGTACTTGCGTCCCGCAAAATCAACACCCGTCGCTGCTGTCGGCGGTTTTGCGCGTGAGCGCCGGTTGCGCGACAATATGCCTAACAGGGTGAGGATATTGTCGTGAAAACCTTCCTATTTGCTCTACTGCTCCTGATTGCCAGCTCGGCATTTGCTCAGCAGATTTCCGGCGACTACATCGAGACCCGCTCCGCCGACGTGTACACCGGCCAGTGCTTTGCCAACGGCGAAGTTAATCTCGTCGGCAACGAAGCCATCATGGGTTGGCGCGTCGAAAAGGGATCGTGGGATGGCGTGAAACTCGACGGCCTAAGCGCAGTTGCGGTGGTCCGTGCCAAGGCGACGCTCGGCGATCCTTATGCTGATCCGTATCCGGCAAAGTCTGTGCTGGTGATCGACGACCAGGCTTCGCCGCAGCAGCAGGCCGCGCTCGAGAAGTTTGTCCATCACATGACCGGAAAACTCACTGACAACGTAGAGAAAACGATCAGCGCGCCGATCGATCTGGCTGTGGTGCGCAACCATGCTGATGCGCATGATGGCACGGCGCTTCTGCGGGCCGGGAACTTCGTGACCGTGCAGACGCGTGCCCTAAACGAGCATGACCATATCTGCGGCAACGAAGAGACGTTCTATCCGCCGCTGACGAAGACCACTCACGCTATGCCAGTGGTCGCCATGCGCGACGAATATCAAGGGCCTGCGCTCAATGACAAATGGTCACTGAGCGGAAAACGCAGCGCGTTCATCGGCAGCTTCTCAATGTAGTCTCAGCCTTTGTCAGAGATATCGTCGCCTCTTGCTATTGGTCTCCTGGTTCTTTTTGTGATCTTCGCGCCGGTTGTTCATCCATCCTTGCGCGTCGGCGGGAGAACTGCCTATCGTCGATGACATGAAACGCTTTTGCTCTGTCGCCGTCATCCTTGTTCTTGCCACCTTGGCGTACGCTGCGCCTCGAGTTGAAAAGGTCGGCCCTTTCAGCGGGGAAACCACTGAGAAGCTGAAAGCTGCTCTCGCAAAAGAAGGCTATCGGATCTATCTGCCAAACACGCTGGTTGGTTGCGAGATATGGCTGGCCGCCTCGTTGCATTCTGGTGAGAAAGGGCGAACTAGCAAGGAGACCGGCAACATCTATCCTGACTTAGGCGAGTCGCAATTCCTCGGCGTGATTACCTTCCCAAAGGGCGGTGGCACGGATTTCCGCGGCCAGGCGATTCGCCCCGGCGCTTACACCATGCGTTACGCGCAATTGCCGAATGACGGCAATCATCTTGGCGTGGCTCCGAACCCGGACATGGTTCTCCTGGTTCCGATTGCTGATGATCCTGATCCCTCGGTCAACTTTGATTTGGCTAAGCTGGTGGAACTCAGTGCAAAGGCATCACGCACGGCCCATCCTGCGGTCTTTGAAATGATGCCGCCTGTTGCAGGCGAGCCTTCGGTCACCCAAACAGACGAAGGCTGGATTGTTTTTCACTCGGGTATCAACAAAGATGGAAAGCCCTTCCCGATCGCGGTGGTGGTGAAAGGCTCAGCAGTTCAGTAGAGGAATTCTTCGCCTGGCAAGTTTCTTGAGACAAAAAAATGGGGCGATCCGCTCGGATCGCCCTTCCCCCAGCTGTGACAGGAGAGTCACAAGGAAACATCTTTTTACGGTTTTCATCGGCCAAAGGGAAATTTATTTTTCTTATGCTGTTGATAAGTGGAGCTTTGATAGATCCGATCGTTAAAGATGTAGAGTTCTTCATCACCGACTGTTGTTAATCTTTACAGCGAGCTAAGTGCTTGAAAATATTCGTGACGCCATAATTCAAAGCACATAGCGCTATTAGCGTTGTTAAGAAACTCATCGCCCTCAGACACGGCTTCTGCGACTCGATCCGCAGTACTTCTCGTACCAGCAATCTGCAAATCCAGTCATTTCTCGTACTTACAAGCTGCTGAATTTCGCTGCAGCGACTCTCTCGAGCTTGGCATGACGCGTGCCTTTAAGAAAGGTGGCGAGCGGCCTCAGCAGCAAGCGTCGCCAGAAAGAAGAAACTACCATGACAGTCATTCTGGTTCTTGCAACATTCATCGCATTCTTAGCTATCGATCATTTCTTCTCCAAGAAGCCCGTTATGCAGGTTGCCGAGCAGCCGGCAGTCCCAAAGATTGCAGCCGCGTCAGCCGAGCCCCGGTTTGTGCCGACGCTGGTTGGTGGATTCAAGGTTCCGGAAAATCTTCGTTATCATCCCGGACACACCTGGGCGCTGAGCGAGAGTCCGAGCCTGGTGCGCATCGGCCTCGACGATTTTGCTTCCAAACTGCTCGGCAAAGTTGACAGCGTGACACTGCCGCAGCGCGGAACCTGGGTGCGCCAAGGGCAGAAGATCTGGAGCGTCGTCCGTAACGGCAAAAAGATCGACATGGTGAGCCCGATCGAAGGGTCGGTCACGGATATCAATGAAGAAGTAATGAAGAACCCCGAACTCGCGAACAGCGATCCTTATGGCGAAGGCTGGATGGTGACGGTGCAGTCGCCGGACGCGAAGACCAATTATCGCAACTTGCTTGGCGGACAACTCGCGCGCTGGTGGACAGAAGAAGCGGCTGGACGTCTGCAGGGAAAGTTTGCGATGCCGATGCCGGCACTGGCGCAGGACGGCGGTGTAGCGGTCAACGATCTGGGTTCGGAGATTCCGGCGGAAGAGTTCGAGAAAGTCGCGCACGAATTCTTCCTTGCCTGAAAGGTTTGCGGGCTGAGGCCGCAGTGGCGCCCAGACCCCACGATTAGAGCCGGCCTGGGCGCCGGTAGTTTCGAAGGCCCCCTGATAACTGAAGATTGAAAATTCAAAAGGCGCCGCTTGATGCGGCGCCGATTTTCTTGATGCTGCTCCCGCTTGACAAGCCTCATCACGGGGTTTAGTTTTCCGCGCCGTCTGGGGAATTGGGTTTTTGCCTACAAGGAGGAGAGATGCTTCACATCATTTGGTCGATTATTGTAGGTTTCATCGTAGGCCTGATCGCGCGGGCACTTGTGCCGGGCGCGGATCACATGGGCTTCCTGGCTACAACGGTGCTCGGCATCGTTGGTTCCGTGGTGGGAGGCCTGATCGGTAGACTCATTTCGCGTCCGCCGGAAGGGTCGAAGTTTCATCCGGCCGGTTTCGTCCTGTCGATTGTGGGTGCGATTGTGTTGGTGATCCTCTACCGCTACATTCGGTAACCCACGACCGATTCCGAGAGTCTCAAAACGGGAGGTTCGCATGCGGGTTCGTCAATGGTTGACGATAGGGTTGATTTTCAGCTGCAGCTTCGTCGCTTTCTCACAAAATGCAAGCAATGCAGAGCAGCAGGTGCGACAGTTAAACGCCGATGAGACGCAAGCCTTTCTCGACAAGGACGTAACCCGCATGGCGAACCTCTGGTCCGACGATATGGTGGTGACGAACCCTCTGAATAAGTTCGTCACGAAGAATGACGTGTTGGGCATGATGCGTTCGGGATTCCTGGTGATCACCGAGTACGACCGGAAGATCGAGTATCTGCACGTCTATGGGAACGACACGGTGATCGTGGCGGGAGCCGAGACTGTGAAGTGGGGAGGTCGCATGCCCAATGCCGGTAAGGCCGAGCATCTTCGTTTCACGGCGGTGTGGCGGTTGCAGAATGGGCGCTGGCAGGAAGTGGCTCGGCACGCCAACATCCTGCCGGAAACGAAATAGAGCAGCGCTCATTTCGGCAGAGGAACTTCCACAACGTCGGTATTCTGCGCCGCAGATATCTTCCACTGCCCGCTCCGACGCACCAGCACATACGTCATTACACCGCGACGGACGTCAGGCACATTCCAACCGGGCACTTTCGCCACACCGGTCATTTCCCAATGGGCGTGGGCTATCGCGACATCTGGAGTGAGTAAACGGGCGTCGTTCACTCGCATGCGGATCACGGTGTTCTTCATGAACGTGGCATGAATGTGCTCGTACTCGGCGCGCAGGCTGGCACGCGAGCGGTGATGCATGCCGAGAACGTTTACGAAGTCCATGGGTTCGTCGAAGAGGTCGATCAACTGATCGGGATCGTGCGCGTTCCACGCGCGTTCGTGGGCGTCGATCAATTCAGCTATGGCGCGGTCGATGTGGGGATCGGATGGGGTGGTAAGCGTCATGGAACCCGATTGTACTTACCGGCGACCGCGAATAGGTTGAGCTTGTTTGCAGCCGGCAACAGTCTCAAAGGCACAGGCGAGTAAAACATAAAGTCCAGGATTTTTTTACCGCCTGGCCCTGAGTTGCTGCGACATCTTCTCGTATAACTCCGGCGTCATCTGCACGGGATTGTTCTTTTTCAGCTGATACCACTGCAATCCAAACGCGGGATATTCCTGATCCGAGCGGGAATCGCCAAGCAGATCGATCTGCGGTGTGCAAGCCTGGTCACAAGCCTGACGCTCCGGCCAGCGAGTACACGATACGATCTTCAACTCCTTGCGGCCGGCGAACATCGACTTGGCGGCGAGTGAGGCATCGACGCGGAGCTCGACCGGCTTCCTGGTTTCGGGGCAAAGGGCGTGGAAGTCCTGTTGGTAATCTGATCGCGCACGCAGATACCAGAACACTCCCATGCCAATAAAGAAGAGGCATCCGAGGACGAAGAGCGAAATGCCGAACCAAAGCATGACATCCTCCATGCGAACGATGCCCAGCTATATCGCCGAAAGAACCGCGGGGCTGTGATGTTGGGTACGGGCTTTGGTGACGGTCTTCTTCGTGCCGTGCAGGTTGCCCTTGTGACAGGTCATCCTTTACTCTAAAGGACATAATCCGCTGGAGAAGAAATGAATACGAAGACGATCACCGACAAAGTAGAACGCAAGAAGGCGAAGCGCACTGCCCGCAAGAAGGCGGAAGCCGCCAAGCCGAAGCCGAAGCGCACCACGCCGCGCGGCTCCATGAAGAAGAAGGTTAAGAAGCTGGCGCGCGGACAAAGCAAGCGCTAAGCGAACTACGGTTCCCGAAGCCCGGTCCCACAAGGACCGGGCTTCTTGTTTCTGGGCGGGGAAGTGTGGGGATGTGCTAAAACTACGTGCACAAATCCGCCTCAATAGGGTTCGCTACTTGGCAGAAACCGCAATCGATAAGAACGACTCCACCTCGACGAATCAGCTTCTTTGCTGCAAGTCCATCGACAAGCTGATCGCCGAATCGGAAGATCCAAATCACCGACTGAAGAAGACACTGGGTCCCTGGAGCCTGACGGCTCTGGGTATTGGCGCGATTATCGGCTCAGGCATTTTTGTCCTCACCGGCACCGCCGCAGCGGGCGAGTACTTCCAGGCGTCGAACATTCTTCATGCTCAGGTGCTCGATCTGCTGGTGAACCTGCTGCATGGCAGCGGAACCGCCAACGTGCTGATGCACGGGCGTCCCCCGGCAGGGCCGGGCATTGCGTTGTCCTTCATTCTGGTGGCGGTTGCGTGTAGCTTCGCGGGTCTTTGTTACGCGGAACTGGCCTCGATGATCCCGATCGCCGGGAGTGCGTACACCTACTCTTATGCGACGCTTGGAGAGATTTTCGCGTGGATCATTGGCTGGGACTTGATCCTCGAATACGCGGTCAGCAACGTTGCCGTCGCAGTTGGCTTCAGTGGATATTTGAAGGCGCAACTCGCGTCATTTGGGCTCGTCATCCCCGACAAGTGGTCGAGCGCTGTCTTTGCGGGGAATCACTGGACAGGCGCGTACTTCAACCTCCCGGCGTTTCTCGTGGTCATGATCCTGACGGTGCTGCTCGTGCGCGGAGTGCGTGAGTCGGCTGAGACGAACAACATCATGGTGGTGGTGAAGCTGGGGGCGATCATCACGTTTCTGGTGGTCGGTGGAATGCTGGTGAAGCCTACGAACTGGCATCCGTTTCTACCTTCGGGGTTCGGAGGCGTGATCACCGGCGGGGCCATCATCTTCTTCACGTATATCGGATTCGATTCGGTTTCGACCGCCGCAGAAGAAGCGAAGAACCCGCAGAAGGATGTGCCTTTTGGAA
>DASTGW010000682.1:0-2733 GCA_035718705.1 Terriglobales bacterium
CCTGGGACACTGAAGATGGAGCAACACCCGAACGACAGCGTAACCCGGATCCTCGACGTCGCCAGGTCTGCTGGCAGCGCGGCGGAGCTTGAGAAGTTTCGGCGCAACGTGACCGTGCTGTTCACGGACATGAAGGGTTCCACCGCTTATTTCGAGAAACACGGCGATGCTGCCGGACTGCTGCTTGTTCATCGACTGAATTCCATGTTCGGCGACGCCGTGGGCCGACATGGCGGACGCGTGATCAAGACCATAGGCGATGCGGTGATGGCGTGCTTCGATGACAAGACCGGGGCAGTTTCCGCAGCAATTGAAATGCAGCAGGAGCTTGCCGCGGACAGCATCAATCAAGGTTCATCGGAGCGAATCCTGGTGCGCATCGGACTTAATTACGGCCTTGGCATCGTCAAATCGAATGACGTCTTCGGCGACGTGGTGAATGTGGCTTCACGCGTGGAGAGCGCGGCCGCACCAGACCAGATACTGATTTCTAATTCGCTCTATCACGAGGTAGGATCGACCGGAAAATACCGTCTGCGCGCCGCCGGCAAATTCGCGTTGAAGGGGAAGGCGGAAGAGCAGGAACTCTTCGAGGTAATGTGGCGGGATGGAGATGAGGACGAACTTCACTCGGCTTCGCACAGCCTGGTGATGCAGGCTCCGCAGTTGCAGCGCGTGGCATTCCGGCTGGCGCAGATCCGCAACGATGGCAAGCAGGCCCGCGAATTCGATCTAACCTCGCAGCTGACCATCGGCCGACTCCATGGCGACGTCACTTTCCCGCAGGATGGCTGCATGCTTTCGCCGCATGTGAAGCTGGTAGTAGAGAAGGGACAGCTGTTCGTGGAGCCGGTTGGCGACGCCGCTACCTTCTTCAGCCTGGTGGGACCGTGGCGCCTGCAGGATGGTGATCTTGTCCGCATGGGATCACAGGTGATGGCCTTCCGGGTGAATAGCGCCGCGCTGGAAATGGCGTCGATGAACGGAACGGACATCGCCGAGTTGTCGGCCGTTCTCCAGTATCCAGTAGCGGAGTTCGTCTCGACGATTGGCGATAACAAAAGGTACTCGGTGTTGTCCGGCAATGTCAGTTTCGGACGAACGAAAGCAACGCATACATTTCCCACCGACGGCAGCATGAGTCGTTCGCATGCGAAGGCGTTCCACCGTGGCGAAGACTTCTTCCTTGAAGATATGGGTTCGACTAACGGCACATTCGTAATGGCAAGAGGGAAGACGCCAATCCCAGACGGAGTGACGCTGCTGGTGGGCGGACAGTTGCTGAAGGTGGTACGGCAGGCTTAGTTGTTCTCGGTACGTGTAGAGTAGGTCATATGCGCTTTCGCCTAGCGCGTTCAGGATGAACAGGAAACCGAGAACCGACAACCGCGAACCGAAAACGGAACGCCGCCCAAAGGATTCGCGCGATCCGCGCGAAGTCACCATCCTCTACGAAGACGAGGCCGTCATCGCGCTGAACAAGGCCGCCGGACTTGCTGCGGTTCCGGTCAAAGGCACTGGCGTGCAGTCGGCCTTGGCGCTGTTGCAGGAGCAGATGAAGAGTGCGGGAAGACGGGCTTATGTGGTCCATCGGATCGACCGATTCACCTCGGGCATCCTGCTGTTTGCGAAAACTGAGCGCGATCGCCACAAACTGGTTGAGCAGTTCCTGGCGCATACACCGGTTCGTGAGTATCTTGCCGTAGTGCGCGGGCACTTTGCCGACGATTCCGCAAAGTTAATCCATTACTTTAAGTTGCAGGGGATGCATCAGAAACTCGTGCGCTCGAACGATAAGCGTGCCGCACGAGCCGAACTCACCTACACGGTGGAAAGGCGGTTGCGTGACGCGTCACTACTGCGCATTAACCTCATCACCGGACTGCAGAACCAAATCCGCGTGCAGTTCTCCGTCATCGGGCATCCGGTTGTCGGCGACCGCAAATATCATCCGGAAGAAGCAAACGAGAAGCGCATTGATCGCGTCGCTCTCCACGCCAGCCGACTGGAATTCAAGCATCCACGGACAGGGAAGGCGGTTGTGATTGAATGCCCTCCTCCGATGGACTTCGAGAAGCTTCTTAAAGCATTGCCACACTAGTGTCAAAAGTCACAGCCAAGGCCTGATCTCAGCGGGAGAATAAGGTCATGGCCAGGATTCCGCTTCATCCGAAGCATCCGGAACGCATCTGCTGGGGATGCGACCTGTACTGCGCGGCTGACGATCTCCGCTGCGGCAATGGGACGATCCGCACGCAGCATCCGGTGGAATTGTTTGGAGACGATTGGGTGGACCCCGACGAGGAGCCTCCGCAAGCAGCATTGGTCACGATCACTACCGCTCCTTAGCGTCGTTTCTGCCGAAGAAGCCATTCGATGACATCCTGCCGGTCGTACATCTCAATCCACGAATTGTGGCCTACTCCGGGCAGTTCGGTGTATTGCACATTGGCTCCTGCCGCCTTTAACGCGGCGTGCATATGCCGGGAAACTTCAACCGACACCGTCGGGTCGGCGTCGCCTTGGAAGATCCATATGGGCAGCTTGGCAATGTGCAGCGCGATGTCCGTGTACAGGTCGGTATCGGGTTTTGAAACGATCGGCGGGTAGTGAACGCCGCTCTGTTTGCCGATAAATGCTTCCACGAAACCGCAAGCCACCAGCACGGCGGCGAAACGTTCCGGATGCCGATACGCCAGGTAGTAAGCTCCGTTGCCGCCCATAGAGAGCCCA
>DASTGW010000683.1:0-2529 GCA_035718705.1 Terriglobales bacterium
CGCCGGTTGTAGGATCGGTCAAAACAGAGATGTAGGGAACCTTGGCATCATCCATGCGCGCGAGTGCGGCGGAAATCTTTGCCAACTGCATCAGGCTGACGGTGCCTTCCATCATGCGCGCTCCACCAGAAGCCGAAACAATGATCAGCGGCTTGCGTTCGTCGGTCGCCTTCTCAATCGCGCGGGTGATCACTTCGCCGACGACCGAGCCCATCGATCCGCCGATGAAGCTGTACTCCATCGCGCTGGTGATCACGTCGCGACCTTCGATCTTGCCAATGGCGTTCACGATGGCATCGTTCAGTCCTGTTTCCTGCCGGTACTTCTTCAGCCGTGAGGCGTAGGACTTGATATCGGTGAACTTGAGCGGATCGGTGGAAACGAGATTAGTGTCGAAGGTCTCGAATTCCCCGTTATCGTAGAGCATCGAGAGTCGCGTTCGTGCGTCAATGCGGAAGTGCTTGTCGCAGTTCGGGCAGACGTTCAGGTTAGCGTCGAGGTCTTTCTTCCAGATAATCTTGTGGCAGTTCTCGCACTTTACCCATAGCCCCTCGGTGCGGACCTTCTTCTCGCCTGAGGTATCAATCGCACCGGATTCGCGTCGGAACCAACTCATAGAAGTCTGTCAGTCGATCAGTCTTTGGACTGAGAACTAGTACTCGATCCCTCTCTGGGCCATGATGCCCTTGGTGTACGCGTGCTTTACTTCCCGCATTTCCGTGACCGTGTCGGCGACCTCGACGATTGTCGGATGCGCATTGCGCCCGGTCAAGATCACATGTACCAATTCCGGCTTGCGTTTAAGGACATCGACCACTTTCTCGGGATCGAGCATTTTATAGCCGATCGCATAATTGATCTCGTCCAGAACTACCAGGTCCCATTCACCGCTCAGAATCGCCTGTTCCGCCTCGGCCCACGCTTCTTCGACCATGCGGATGTCTTCGGGATCCGTTTCCGCGCCGCCGACCTTCACAAAGCCGCGGCCCATCTGCTTCATCACGAACTTGTCGCCGAACGCCTGCACGGCATCAAGTTCGCCGTAATGCCACGATCCCTTCAGGAATTGCAGCATCAGAACTTTCATTCCATTGCCGACAGCGCGTAAAGCCGTGCCCATGGCTGCTGTCGTCTTGCCCTTGCCCGGGCCGGTATTCACGATGATAAGACCGCGTCGGATGTCGCTCATGCACTAGCAGGCGGGCGGAAGGCCCCAAGCAAACCATTAGTCTATCAGGTCGCCAGCGCATGGCGCGAAAAGGCGCTTTGGCGAGTTGAATAGCTATTCCGATTCCGCCAAAATTGTGCGCTTCGAAGCCGTAGTCTGGGGCATCTATTTCGGTGGGCCTATCTTGTGGAGTGTCGCTACTCCGTCGTTTCTACACATTTGCTCCGAGGTGCTCGCATGGCAGTTCCAGCAGTGGGACGTGAAGTCGATCCGCAAAAACTCCAGGAATTCATGGGTAAGTTCGTTTCCGACCTCGGCGCCGCGATGAGCGCGTCCCTGGTTCTGCTCGGAGATGAGCTGGGTCTTTATCGCGCCATGGCCGATTCCGGTCCGATCAGTTCGGCGGAATTGGCGGAGAGAACCGCGACGCACGAACGCTGCGTGCGCGAGTGGCTCGCCGCGCAAGCTGCCAGCGGATACGTTACCTACGATCCTGAAAACAGACGTTACCACCTGACACCCGAACAGTCGGTCGCGCTGGCGCAGGAAGACAGTCCTGCTTACATTCCGGGCGCATTCCAGGTTGTTTCTTCGGTCGTGAAAGACGCGCACAAGGTTGCTGAAGCGTTTCGCACCGGTACCGGGGTCGGTTGGCACGAACATCATCCGTCCTTGTTCGAAGGCACCGAGCGGTTCTTCCGTCCGAATTACGCGGCGAACCTGGTCGCAAACTGGATACCCGCACTCGAAGGTGTGACTGACAAACTGCGCAACGGTGCTGTTGTCGCCGACGTCGGTTGTGGCTTCGGGGCTTCCACGATCATCCTGGCCCAGGCTTTCCCGCAATCGAAGTTCTTCGCCTACGACTATCACCAGATGTCGATCGAGAAGGCGAAAGAACGCGCGCGTCACGCGGGGGTACTGGATCGCATCAACTTCCGGCAAGCCACCGCGAAGGATTATCCCAACGAGCAGTACGACCTGATCGCTTTCTTCGACTGCCTGCACGACATGGGAGATCCTGTCGGCGCCGCGAAACACGCGCACGAGACGTTGAAGAAGGACGGCACCTGGATGGTTGTCGAACCGTTCGCCAATGACGATACCAAGGACAACCTCAATCCGGTCGGCCGTGTGTTCTATTCGGCCTCGACGATGATCTGCACGCCGGCGTCGATGTCGCAGGAAGTAGGAGCGGCACTCGGTGCCCAAGCCGGAGAGGCGCGCATTCGTGAAGTAGTCACGAAAGGCGGCTTCTCGAAGTTCCGCCGTGCGGCGGAGACGCCGTTCAATCTGGTTTACGAGGCGAAGCCGTAAATCGCATCCCGGAAGAGAGTGTCTTCCTATTTCTGTGATAGACA
>DASTGW010000684.1:0-6045 GCA_035718705.1 Terriglobales bacterium
GCATAGATCGCCAGTACGCTGAACGCAACAAACCAGTGCCAATCGCGTTTCTTTCCAGATGGCAAAGCCGTAACAAGAAAGTAGAGGGCGACAATTACGAGAAAGGCGACCAGGCTGTAGCTGCGCGCTTCCTGCGCGTAGCGGACCGCGTAAGCATTCACCGACCACAGCAGTGCGGCCGCCAATCCAGTCCATTCGCCGAAAAGCTTTCTTCCCAGCAGAAACAGAACCGGAATTGTCGCTACCGACCACAATGCGGAGAAGCCGCGCAGCACTGCTTCGGAATGGCCCAGGTGCGACCAACTGCGCAGCAGCAGGTAGTACAACGCCATGTTGCCTTCCCGGCGCCACAGGATGCGCAGCAGGTCGTACCATCCCAACGAAGTGAAGGCGGCGCTGATGCCTTCGTCCGTCCAGAAGCTCTTGTCGCCGATGCCGTGCAGACGCAGCCACGCTCCCGCAATGGTGATCAGCGCGAGCGCGGTCCACGAAGCCCACTTCGGCATAGTGCGAGCGCCTATCATCGGAAGCGTCAGTGTACAGGAGCGCTGAATTCGCTAAGATGTAAAGAAGGTCATGTGGTTACAGGTCATTGTTCGCGAAGCCTTGCGCGCACTACGGCGTAACAAGATGCGCAGCGTGCTTACGGTACTCGGCATCACGATTGGCATTGGCGCGGTGATTTGTGTTGTCGCCATCGGCCAAGCTGGATCCGAGCAGGTGCAGAACCAGCTCGACAATCTCGGTGAAAACTTCGTCTGGATCGAGGCTGGTTCCCGCGCGCCGAACGGCATTCGCACCGGCAGCCACGGCACCAAGACGCTCATCGCCGACGACGCGACGGCCATTCTGAAGCAGATACCGCTGGTCAAGGCAGTCACGCCACAGGTGGATGCAAACGTCCAGATCATCTACGCCAACAAGAACTGGGCCACACACTATCGGGGCGTCTCGCCAGAGTACCTGACTATCAAGCGATGGAACGTTGTTCAAGGCGTGCCGTTCACAGCAGAAGATGTAACGCGTGCTGCTAACGTTTGTGTGATCGGTCAGACGATCAAGGATGAACTTTTCCCCAATGAGACGCCGATCAATAAAACAGTCCGGCTCGGCAGTATCCCGTGCCAGGTGGTAGGCGTTCTCGAGGCAAAAGGACAATCCGGCTGGGGTCAGGACCAGGATGACACCCTTCTGCTTCCCTGGACCACTGCGCAACGCAAGCTGAAGGGCATCAACTGGGTTGACGACATCATGTGCTCGGCCGTGTCGCAGGAAGCGGTGAATCCTGCCATCGATCAGATCACTGCGCTACTGCGAGAGCGTCACCACATCCGTCCTGGACAGGACGACGACTTCAACGTTCGTCGACCGGACGAAGTGATTAATGCACGGCTGCAAGCCAGTCACACGTTTTCGCTTTTGCTCGTGATCGTAGCTTGCGTATCGCTACTGGTAGGCGGCATCGGCATCATGAATGTAATGCTGGTGTCGGTCACGGAGCGCACGCGCGAGATCGGCGTGCGCATGTCCGTGGGTGCTACCGAAGGCGACGTGCAGCTCCAGTTCCTGGGAGAGTCGGTGATTCTCAGTCTCTTCGGCGGAGTGATCGGCGTAGCCTTCGGCGTATTCGGATCGTACCTGATCGGCAGCATGCTCCAGTGGCCCATGTCTATCCCCCCGCAGGCCATTTTTGTAGCCGCCGTTTTCGCTACTCTGGTGGGCGTCTTCTTTGGTTACTATCCCGCGATCAAGGCTTCGCGCCTTGACCCCATCGAAGCCCTTCGCTTTGAGTAACTAGAGCCGACCCATTAAGAACAGGATCAACAGAATGATCAGGATCAGGCCCAGTCCGCCGCTCGGGTAGTATCCCCAACCGCGGCTGTAAGGCCAGGCCGGAGCTGCCGCCAGCACCAGCACGAGCACAACAATCAACAGAATCACCATCACTCACCTCCGGGACGGGTTTGTCCCATGCATTGGGATGGCGAGACTCTCGATTGTGCTGCTCCGCCGGTTCAGTTTTGCCCGTGAACCTCCAAAATTGGCCTAGCCGGCATCAAAGAACAGGGGACAATTTAAAGCCGAGGGAAACATGGGAGAGTTGTGGGGACAATTCTGTGGTCGGTTCGGTAAAGCTGCGGCCCGAGCTTCGTCGTGGGTGGGGACCCCAGTCGCTTTCGTGTTAGCAGCGCTTTCCGTGATCATTTGGGCGTTCCTGGGACCGCGGTACGGCTACTCAAATACCTGGCAACTGGTGATCAATACCGGCACCACCATTATCACCTTCCTCATGGTGTTCTTGATCCAGAACACCCAGAACCGCGATGCGCGCGCACTGCACTTGAAACTGGATGAGATCATTCGCAGCCTGAAAGCCGCGCACAACGACATGATCAATATCGAGAAGCTTTCCGACGAAGAGCTCGCGGGTCTGGCCAAGAAATATGAAGCCATTCGCGAGGAGTTCGAATCGCGCAAAGCTGAGCACGCCGCCTGATCTCTCCACTGCGTAGACCGGCGGCGTAGAATTGTTTCATGCGTTTCGCCGGAATTATGCTGGCGTGTGTCGCAAGCATGGCAGTCGCTCAGAACAGCGCGGTACCCGTGGACAAAGAGCCAGTTCACCACCTGGTGCTGGCAAATGAACTGACCCGCGTGTACTCGGTAACGGTGCCAGTCGGTGGACAAACTCTGCTTCACCAACACAACTACGACTACGTGTTCGTCGCGCTCGACGATGCTGTCTTCGATAATCAGCCAGAAGGGAAGCCAGCCACCAGGGTAGAGCTGCACGCCGGAGATGTTCGATTCGCGAAAGCTCCGCTGGCCCACATTGCTCGTAATGTCGGGAATACACCCTTCTGCAACATAACGATCTCTGTGCTCAAGTCTGGAGATGCTGGCGAGACACAGCAGATGCTTTCCCAGATGGGCTCAGCCTCAGTCAGTGTGGTGTCCAATCAAAAAGTAAGTGCGCGTTCCTTCGTGGTTGGTCCGAATGGCTCGGCCGGTCCGATTGCGACCTTCCATCCCCACCTTCTGATCGCAGTCTCGGATATCCACTTTCGGGAAAGTGATAACGATTCGACCTTGAAGGCCGGGGAAGTGCGCTGGTTCGATCATGCGGGTACTCTGTACATTGAGAAGAGCGCCACTGCCGCGAAGTTTGCGCTCGTGGAATACAAGTAATTTGAAGCGCCAAGAAAGGCCGATGCACACCCGCCGGTGATAGTTATCACTGCAAGTCGTTCTGTTCCGCATTAGAAAGAAGACGTACGGGGCCTCGTCCAAGGAGGTCGCGATGGCCACTACTCACGCAGTTCCTGTCTCATCCTTCCCCCAGCTTGAACTGAAACATATCCTGGTTACCACGGATTTTTCTGAATGCTCGCGCATGGCGCTAAAGCAGGCAATCGCCGTAGCGAGGCTTCACGGGGCCGATCTCACCATCCTCCACCTGATGCCGCCGGAGCCGATTATCTATTCGGCACTGGAAGCCGCCGACTATTCTTCGGAAGCGGATCAAGAACGGCTGCTCCCGCTCATCGAGAAACTCGAGGAAGAGGATGGCATCGCTTCCATCTCACACCAGTTTCTCGTCGAACGAGGACCCCTGGAGGAGGTGCTCGAGCGCGTGGTTCGTGACCGGCAAATTTCCCTGTTGATGTTAGGAACTCACGGACGCACCGGTCTGCGCAAAGTGTTCCTCGGGTCGATTGCCGAAGAAATTTTCCGTATTGCCAGTTGTCCGGTTATGACCATAGGGCCGGAAATTCCATCGCCGCTCCTGAGCCACGGGAAGTTCCGCTCTGTTTTATTTGCGACCGATTTTTCCGCCGGTTCGCAACATGCACTTCCGTACGCAATTGGGTTTGCGCAAGAGAGCCAGGCGCGGCTGATTATGTTGCACGTGCTCGAAGAGCAGTCTGTTACTGCGATGTACATGCACGATGAGCTCAAGAACACGGCACGCCAGCGAATGCTGGATATGATTCCTTCTCCCGCGTTGCTTGCTTCAACAGATTTCGAGCTGATCACCGGATACCCGGTGGAAAGTATCCTTCGGGTCGCGCAGCAGCATGAGGCCGACCTGATTGTTTTAGGCGTGCACAAGTCGAGCGGCATGGGTGCGCGTGCTTCTGCGCATTTGCCATGGACGATCGCCCACAGTGTGGTTTGTCACGCCAAGTGCCCCGTACTGACCGTGCGGGGATAGAAAGCTTGCCGTCAGCGGAGTTGCCGGCGTTCGAAACCGTATCGCCGATTGAGCGACGATCGAAACCCAGTCGGGCTCAAGCCAGCCTTCTGCTGACGGCAATTTTTAACACGAGCGTGCGGGTGCGTCCGGAAAGCGCGCGGAAGTCCTGGGATCGTTCACAGGTTGACAACCGTCTGCGCTTGCGCCCGGGAGGAGCGCTACGAGATCCACGCACCCGCCTCGACCTACTTCTTTGCCGCCTTGGCTGGCTTCTTCACTGCCTGGTCCATCGGAATCTCTTTGCCGTCTTTATCGACGTAGTGAATATCGAAAGCTCCTTCGGGCATATCGAAAAGCAAGCAATTAGCCGTACAAGTGAATTCGTGCGTGTGCTTACCGGGCAGGAAGACGTAGTCCCCCGGTTTCACGGTCTGCGGCTTAGGATCCTCTTTCATCTGCATCTTGCCACTGCCGCTGATGAACACGATGTTCTCGTTAGCGGTATGCCAGTGCCATGGAATCTTGCATCCGCTGGCAGCTTTCAACAGAATCGAAGACGGACCTTTCGAAGGATCGCCGCGCTGAACCGAGATCGTGACACACGAGGGAAGCACGGGAAGCGGCGCGAACTTAGAGGCCGAGACGGGAGCGACAACAGGTTTGTCATCTTGCGCGACGAGCGTCCCGGCGCACACGATCAAGAACAGCGCAAACAAAATCCCCAAGCGTTTGCTGAACATCTTCACACCTCACTGAATGGAATGACTCGATGAGCCCATGAGAAGGCGAAGAGTATAGATCAAAACGGAATTTTGTTCAGTTGCCGAAGCGCATGGCCGAGCGCTCGCGAGCCTTGGCCGCTTCTTCTTCCCGATTCTTCGGCGGAGCGCTGGTTTCTAAAGCCCGCAGTAATTTTGTCGACGCGGCGGAAATTTCCTCGATCGCGGCATTGAAAGCTACTTCGTTGGCCTTGGATGGTTTGTTGAATCCGCTGATCTTGCGCACGAACTGCAGTGCGGCATCGTGGATTTCGTCGTCGGTGACAGGCGGTTCAAAATTAAAAAGATTTTTGATATTTCGACACATTGCAGTTCCATTCTATTTCCAGAGGTATATCGAACGAGAGGCGGCGGAATCGACGGTCTCCAAAGAAATCCTACGCCAGCGGTAAACTGTTGGGCCATGAAACCCGCTCTGCTTCTCTGGTGCATCCTTTTATTGTGTGTCTCTGCTTCGGCCCAGTTTCTTCAGGCAGTTCCTCCATCCGGCGACTGCGAAAAGCGGGCCGAGGTAATGTACAAATGGCTGCAGGATTGGCCTAATCTTGCGCGGTATCGGCAGGCGGACTTGGACATCAGCGGCAACTCGAGTGGTCGTGTCGTCTTCATGGGAGATTCCATCACCGATGCGTGGGATTTGGTGAAGTGGTTTCCGGGGAAACCGTATGTGAACCGCGGAATCAGCGGGCAGACGACCCCGCAGATGCTGATTCGCTTCCAGCCCGACGTGGTGAACCTGAAACCGGCGGCGGTGGTGATACTGGCCGGAACCAACGACATTGCCGGGAATACCGGACCGATGACGCTGGAGGAGATCGAGGACAACATCAGCGCGATGGCCGCAGTCGCGAGAGCCAATCACATCGGAGTTGTAATCTCGTCGGTGCTGCCGGTGAACGACTACACCGAGAATGCAAAACGGTTCTTCGGCGAACGTCCGATGGAAAAGATCCGTGGCCTGAACGCATGGCTCAAAGAATTCGCTGCGCGGGAGCATTATGAATACGTCGATTACTTCACTCCGATGCTTGATGAACATGGGCTGCTCAAGCGCGACTTAGCCGACGA
>DASTGW010000685.1:0-11001 GCA_035718705.1 Terriglobales bacterium
CTGGAAAGTCCGCCGCTGTTCAAGCAATTCTGGGACGGCATGTTGAATGGGCGCGTTCATCGAAAGATACGTATCAGCAATGACTTCCAGGCGCTCGAGAGATGGCGTGACTAACTCATCGGGACCAGAAACAGCGACCCAAGCGACCTTCATCTGAGGCAGCCCGGAAATCTTCGAAAGGCCACTCAAGGTAAAAGTCAGGACATCGCGATTTCCGGCAAAGCTCGGATAGGCCTTCCCGGAGAGATTGAAGTCGAAGAAAACTTCGTCGGCGATAACCGCCAGTGACTTCTCACGACAGAATTCGTTGAGCTGCTGGAATTCGTAGCTCTTTACATACGAACCGGTCGGGTTATTGGGATTAACCAGAATCACGGCCCGCGTGCGCGCGGTCGCAGCCTGTTGCAGGGAGTGAAAATCGATCTGCCAACCGTGGTCGTACACCAGTTCGTAAGGAACCAGCTTCACGTCCTGAATCTGGGCGAGGTACTCGAACAACGGATAGCTAGGCGTCGGGATGAGGACCTCGTCGTCCGGATCGCAGAGTAAACGGAAGGCGTACGAATAGGCTTCACTTGTGCTGGTAGTGAGGATCAGACGATCGGGCGAGAGTTCTGTACCAAGTTCGCGGTAGTACCGGCTGACTGCCTCGCGTGCCACGTAAAGTCCACGTGGCTGCGGGTCGTAAGAGAGCGCTTCTGGGTTCCCCAGCGATTTGAGAATGGCAGAGCGGTCGAACTGCAATCCGACAGCGGTGGCATTGGATGCCGAGAGGTCAAGGAGTTCACGCCCTGAGCGCTGATGCTCCTGGATCGCGAGGGAGTACGGGTTGGTTTCCAGATTCCAGCGGGTGCGGCGCGAGAACATGGAAAGGATGTTATCTGAAGAGGCCGACGGAGCTCCACGCCCATTCACCGGCGAATGGAAAGAGAGCAGATTTGGCAGGCGCAGTGAATTTTCGGACAACCTCTTCGACAAAATTTCCTCTCTTTATATGTATCGTGATACGATACGAATGGAAGGTGGGCTTGGCCCGTCACTCCCACTCCGAACCTGCTGCCAAGCCCGCTTTTCGCCTCGCGCGCTCATTGAGGCAGGACGCTCAGCTGAAAAGCATGGTCATGCTGCCAGCGTTCTGCCTCGAGGGCTGCCTTCACCTTCACTTCCGGCGCCAATCCGGCTCCCGCGTAGTCCAGAAACTTTTCATCAAGCCCGGCCGTGAGAGCGAACTGGTACGCGAGTGCGTAATTGCGCGGCGCTCCTTCGCCAAGAACGTACGAACTGGCCACCGTCGCACAAGACTTGCGATCGCCTTTATCACATGCACCCTGGTTCAACTCAAACGCTCGCTTCTTGTCCTGCGCCACGCCCTGTCCGGTGTAATAAAGAACCGACAAATTATGCATACCATCGGGATCTCCGGCGTCCGCGGAAGCCTGGTACCACCGGCGCGCCTGCTCGAGGTCGGGCGATGTGCCCTCTCCTTTGTGGTAGCAGTAGCCAAGGACATCCATCGCCTTGGGGTTACCATGATCAGCCGCATGCTTGATCGCGGCGAAACCCTCTGCCTGCTTTGCGGGATCGGAACTCTTAAGCAAAATGGTTCCAACGTACACTTCCGACTGCAACGAGCCGTGCTTGGCCGCTTTACGGAACCAGTGCAGAGCCTGATCATTGTTTTGCGGAGTACCGAGGCCATGCAGATAAATCATGCCGAGATTGTGTTCCGCCGGTGCAAACTGCGTCGCCGCCGCCCGGAGGAACCATTCCAGTGCCTGCGCCGCGTAGCTTTCCCGGAATTGTGGCTGCAGATAGAGCAATCCGAGCTGCGTTTCAGCATGTGGATCGCCATACCGTGCTGCCGATTTCAACCAATACTCGGCGGACTGCAAATCAGTCCGGGTGCCTATTCCATACTGATAGGCGAGGCCGAGCTGGATCTGGCTTGCGCTCTTGCCTTCACGGGCCTGCGACACCAGGTGAGGAAATTCGGCAGGGCCAACGCGAGGGAGTTGCGCCTGAAGAACGAGTTCATTTGCAGAAAAAAGAAGCAGCAACATCAGCATTCGTTTCATCTGAGCACCAAATGACAAAGGCCGCGGCTCCGGGATTACCGGAACAGCGGCCTCCGAGGGTTCGGTCAGCCTATTGACTAGCTGAACTTAACTTTCTGAGTTGTGATTTCGGCGAGCACGGGTAAACCATCTTGAATTTTCAATCGTTCGATTTCCCCGTGACCCAGCCGTTCGCAATACTTAATGAAAGCTTCCCAAGCGGGATGAAGCTTAGCTTCTGCAAGCGTCTCTCCAGTCTTGCTGGATTGCTGCATTGGTCCCTCACCTCAAAGCCTTACGTTGAGCCTATAGACGGTGAATGAGAATACGAGTCAACGACGCAAACAGTTCCAAGGGACGAGTATGACAATGTAAGTGGTGGAACGAGAAAAAGTGCAAAGCGCTGATGCAGGTGGTTACCAAACACGCGTTCGCTACCGAACATGGACTTACGGAATCGAACGGTACTCGTGGCAACCATGAAGGACGCAATCGTTTCTGATCTTAATGGTGGGGAGTGTCCGCATCGTGCGGAAGCGGACACCGGGATGAGGACAGATGATTAAGGAATTGCTGTCGCGCTGGCCTGTCATTCAACAACTGAAAAACGGAACAGATGGAACAGGCGAAGACGCTTGGACCGAAAGAACTCGCAACTTAAAGCCGAAGACCGACGGATGTGACATCGCGCGGAGTATTTGTCCATACTGCGGTGTCGGCTGTGGGCAGCTGATCTTTCACAAGGAAGGGAAGCTGGTGGCGATCGAAGGTGACCCACAGTCGCCCATCTCCCGTGGAAGGCTTTGCCCTAAGGGCTCCGACACCCACGAACTGCATACGCATCCGGGAAGGTTGACGAAGGTACTGTATCGTAAGCCGTTCGCCTCGAAGTGGGAGGAACTGGAACTCGAGCAGGCTATGGACATGATTGCCGATCGAGTCTGGGAGACGCGGGAAAAGACTTTCGAAGAAAAAGATGCCGACGGAAAAATTCTGATGCACACCCTGGGCATGGCCCATCTTGGCGGGGCGACGCTCGACAACGAAGAGAACTATCTGATCAAGAAACTGTTTGCTGCCGGCCTGGGGATGAACTGCATCAGCAATCAGGCTCGTATATGACATAGCTCGACGGTGCCCGGTCTGGGCACCTCGTTCGGTCGCGGCGGAGCAACGACAGCACAGCAGGATCTCGCGAATGCGGACGCCATCCTTATTATGGGGTCCTCGATGGCCGAAAACCATCCGGTGGGTTTCCAGTGGGTGATGGAGGCGCGAGAGCGCGGCGGAAAGGTCATCCACGTAGATCCGCGTTTCACGCGGACATCGGCAATGGCAGACATCTGGGTACCGATGCGGCCAGGAAGCGACATCATATTCCTCGGCGCGATGATCAACCACGTCCTGGAGAACGAGCTCTATTTCAAAGAGTACATCCAGCATTACACGAATGCGCCCTTCCTCCTGCGAGAAGACTTCAAGGACACGGATGTACTGGGCGGCGTGTTCTCGGGTTGGGATGAGGACAAGAAGAAGTACGATCCGACAACCTGGCTCTACGAAGACGAGCCGAAGCGAACAGAATCACACGCGCCCGGACACGCGCAGGCAGCAGGCGGACACGGTCAGCGAGGCGGCGAGGCGGGGTACGCGAACAAGTACAAAGCGGATGAGACGATGCAGCATCCGCGATGTGTACTACAGGTAATGAAGCGTCACTTCGCCCGTTACACGTCCGAGATGGTGGAGCAATACTGCGGTGTGCCGAAAGAGGTTTTCCTTAAAGCGACGCAAGCTTTTGTCAGTGCTTCGGGGGAAGAGAAGACCGGAGCGATCTGCTATGCGGTTGGTTGGACACAACACTCGAAGGGCCCACAGATCATCCGCGCCGCGGCAATCCTGCAAATGTTATTGGGAAACATCGGCAGGCCCGGCGGAGGCATTCTTGCTCTACGCGGGCACGCGTCCATCCAAGGTTCAACCGATATTCCAACTTTGTACGACGTGCTTCCCGGCTACCTGCCGATGCCGTTCATGGAGAACGACACTAACACGTTTGACCACTATCTGAAGAAGCACACCTCGCAAACGGGTGTTTGGGCGAATTTCAAGAACTACGTCGTGAGCTTGATGCGCGCGTATTACGGCGACGCAGCCAAAGAGGAGAACAACTGGGGATTCGATTGGCTGCCGCGAGTGACAGGTGATCATTCGGAATTTGGTTTCTGGCTCGACATGGCGG
Source organism: Terriglobales bacterium (assembly GCA_035718705.1). GTDB lineage: Bacteria > Acidobacteriota > Terriglobia > Terriglobales > Acidobacteriaceae > DATMXP01. Next base: position 4,297 of record DASTGW010000685.1, read on the forward strand.
ACGGCAAGATGGACGGGCTGTTCGTGATGGGCCAGAATCCGGCTGTGGGCGCTCCAAATGGGCGTCTGCAACGAAAAGCGATGGCCAATCTCAAATGGCTGGTCGTGCGCGACATGGTGGAGACCGAGACAGCATCCTTCTGGTACGACTCACCTGAGGTAAAGAGAGGCGAACTCGACCCGGAGAAGGTCGGCACGGAAGTATTCCTGATGCCGGCCGCTGGACAGGCGGAGAAAGATGGAACCTTCACCAATACGCAAAGACTCTTGCAGTATCACAACAAGGCCGTGGATCCGCCGGGTGATGCCCGCAGCGAGAACTGGTTTGTTTATCATCTCGGTCGTCGTCTAAAGGCGAAAGCTACCGTTGCGCCCACGCCCAAAAACGCGCCTTTAAACGCGTTGACGTGGAACTATCGCACCGAAGGCGAACGTGCGGAGCCAGTGGCTGACCAGATCCTGAAGGAGATCAACGGGTGGGAGTGGGCTTCCGGTAAACAGCTCAAGTCTTACAACGAGTTGAAGGCAGATGGTTCGACCGCGTCCGGGTGCTGGATTTATTGCGGCGTTTACCCGGAAGCAGATCTGAATAAAGCGAATCAGCGCGAACCGAAGGACTACCTTGGGCACGGATGGGGATTCGCATGGCCCAACGACAGTCGGATCATCTATAACCGTGCGTCTGCGCGCCCGGACGGCAAGCCGTGGAGCGAGAAAAAGAAACTGGTCTGGTGGGATGAGACCAAAGGTGAATGGACTGGTCTCGATCGCGCGGACTTCGATCTAAAGAAGCGCCCGGATCATGCTGGTGATCTGCAGAATGGACATGGCATGGACGCGATGCCGGGTAATAAGCCTTTCATCCTGCATTCGGATGGCGTCGCGTGGCTGTTCGTAAACAGCGGACTGAAAGACGGTCCGCTTCCAGTGCACTATGAACCGCTCGAATCGCTGATGGGGAATCCCGTTCATCCGGAGCGGCCAACGAACCCGCAGGCGGACACGAAAGAGCGTCCGGACAATCCGTATGCGTATCAGCCTGGCGATGCACGGTTCCCGTACATTCTCACGACGTACCGGCTGACAGAGCATCACACCGCTGGCGGCATGAGCAGAACTCTGACGAGGCTGTCGGAACTGCAGCCCGAATTATTTTGCGAAATATCGCCGGAATTAGCGTCAGAGATCGGGATTGAACATGGCGAGTGGGTGACGGTCACGTCCCCCCGTGGAATCGTTTCAGCGAAGGCGCTGATCACGACACGTATGCATCGACTCTGGGTAGAGGGGCGTTCGATGCACGTGGTGGGACTTCCGTACCACTGGGGCTGGAAGGGCTTGGCGAAGGGCGACGTAACGAATGATCTGCTTGCGGTTTCCGAAGAACCAAACGTGAGGATCATGGAGACTAAGGCACTGGTTTGCAACGTCACGCCGGGACGCCGTGCTGCAGATGACGAAGGCGTACTGCAGGAATTCAAGCGCGATCAGCAGAGGACAGCATGAGCACGACCACTGGTTTCTTTACCGACTCAACACTGTGCATCGGATGCAAAGCATGTGAGGTCGCGTGTAAGGAATGGAACGAAGTAGAAGCGGACGGGCTGAATTGGACTGGATTCTCTTATGACAACACGGGTGCTGTCGGACATTCGACTTGGCGTCATGTGAAGTTTGTTGAGAATGGAACGGTTCCAGGAGTAGGCGGCAATGCACCAGAGGCAGTGTCTTGGGAATTCTCGTCAGACGTGTGCAAGCACTGCGAAGTGGCCGGATGTCTTGAAGCATGTCCGACGGGATCCATCGTGAGAACGGAGTTCGGCGGAGTTTACGTGCAGCCCGATGTCTGCAACGGCTGCGCCTATTGTGTGACGGCGTGTCCGTTCGGTGTCGTGCAGAAAAACGAGAAGGACGGGCGAGCGTTCAAGTGCACATTCTGCACCGATCGCCAGAAAGTCGGATTGAAACCGGCATGCGCGACCGTTTGTCCAACGGAATCGATCATGTTCGGGGAGTTAGATCAGTTACGACTGGATGCGCAAGAACGCTTGGAATCATTGCACGCAAGAGGCGTGAACGACGCGGAAATTTACGATCCTATGCACACAAGTGTCGGAGGCATTCATGCGTTCTTCCTTATCCGCGGGAAAGAGAAGACCTATAATCTGCCCCCCAATCCAGAGGTCCCGACAGTGTACGTCAAGGAAGGATGGAAGTCGGCAGCTATAGGATCTGCGGCTTTGCTGGCCGGAGCCTTCTTCGCCTTCTTAGGAGCGAGACGATAATGCACGCAAACCGCGAAGATCGATTGCAGGAAATACGTAGGGATGCTGAACTGCGCGGCGTCACAACGGCGAAAGGTGTACGTCCGGAAGGCTCGCCGATTCCGCGAGCGAGTGAAGAGACCGGTTATTACGGCCTGCCCTTGCTGAAGGAGCCCCAGTGGCGTTGGGAGATTCCCCTATATTTCTTTACCGGCGGTGCTGCAGGTTCTGCGGCAGTCATTGGTGCCATGGCGGACTGGGTCGGTGACGATCACGAACTGGCCAAACACGCTCGCTGGTTGGCAGTCGGCGGCATTGGCGTGTCGAGTGCATTGCTGATCGCTGATCTGGGGAGGCCGTCGCGCTTCTTGAACATGCTAAGAGTGTTCAAGCCGCAGAGTCCGATGAGCATGGGCGCCTGGATTCTGGCGGCGTTTGGCAGCATGGCAACGGCAACTGCCTTTGCCAAGGCCGTGCAGGACAAATGGGATTCGTTGCCGGTGCGTTTAGTCGGAAATCTTGCACAAGCAGGTGCAGTTGCCTTCGGACTGCCCTTCCACAATTACACCGGCGTCCTCATCGGTGCGACCGTCATTCCGACGTGGAACAAAAACATCAAAACGCTCCCGATTCATTTCGGAATGTCGGGTGTGCAAGCTGCTTGTTCACTGCTTGAGTTGGCAGGGCACGATGACAGTCGGGCCCTTAACTATTTGGCTTTGTTAAGCGCTGCCTGGGAGACATATGAAGGTGTGCACCTCGAGAGTCGGCAAGAACGTGAATTGACTCCACTGAAAAAAGGATTGAGTGGCACGATTACGCGTGCTGGTGGTGTGCTCTCTGGCCCACTCGCTTTGGCACTTCGGTCCACAGCCGCAGTGAGTGGCCGTGAGCGGTCAAAACGTCTGCGAAGATGGGCGGCTTTGGCCGGAATCACCGGATCGTTACTGACTCGCTATGGCTGGATGCAGGCCGGCAAATCGTCCGCCCGTGATTGGCGCATCCCACTTGAGATCAAGGAACCCCGGAGCGTTGGAGAGTTGGTGCAGATGCAGACCGCCGATGAGGCGCTCACTGAGAGGACGGCCGGTTTGTGACCCCTGAGTGGATATTTCTCGATCGAAATCTTTGGCATCAGTGAGATAGGTCACAGAGTGCTGGGCTGATATTAGGCCATCATTGAGGACTTTAGTCCTCATGCGCTTTTTGAAGCCGTCCAACTCGCTCCTGGTAAAAGGCCCGGCCAAAGTCCTGGGGTGCTATCTCCTATTTTCCATCATTTGGATTGTGACCACAGACCTCCTGTCAGAGTATTTGGCCCAACAGCACGGAACGTATCTACAAACAGTCAAAGGAATTATCTATGTCTGCCTCTCTGGCGGGATCCTTTGCTGGTTGACCCGTTCACTGGTGGCCGAGACCGGTCGACTCGAAGAAACCGTAGCGGAAATCTTCGACCAGTCGAAGTTTGGTGTATTTATTCTCGATGACGCGGGAAGGATTCTCGATTGTAACGAGCGCTGCGCGGCGATGCTGGGGTATAAGCCGGCGGAAATAATCGGCAGCATGGAGCCGCGATTCATTCCCGAGAATAAAAATCTAACAACAGCTCAAAATGGAGATGAGGATTCAGTCAACCGCTATCTCCACAAAGACGGCCACTACGTCAGTGCCAGAGTCGCTGCTTCCAGAGCCCACCTTTCCAGCGGGGAAACGTTCGTTGTCGGGCTCGTGCACAATGCGACAGACGAAGTAAATGCTCACCGAGTCATCCAGCAGCAGGAGAACGAGATCACTGCAATGTCGGTCGCTGTGAGGAGAAGCGAGGCGAGATCGAAACTGCTCATGGAAACCGATTTGGTCGGGGTTTTTGTCGCGACCACAGACGGACATGTTGCCGACGGAAACGACTATTTTCTCAACATGCTCGGACACACCCGTCAGGAGCTAAAGGATGGAAAGGTCTCCTGGTCGTCAAGTACCGCAAAAGAATATGAGGCAATCGACCTGAATGCGGCGGACGAGTTGCGAACAACTCATCGTGTAACGCCTTACGAAAAAGAATTCATAACCAAATACGGCGAGCGCATTCCGGTACTCATTTCTGCCAATTATTTAAGCGAGAATCCCAGCGGTGTCATTGAAGCACTCGTGTCGGTGATAGATCTGCGTGATATCAAGCGAGCAGAGGCGGAACTTGCGCGATTGGCATTGGCGGTGGAGAGCGCGTATGAGGGCATCGCCGTTACTGATGCCGATTTCAAAATCTTCTACTGCAACCCGGCCTTTGAATCGTTGACTGGCTACACCAGGGCTGAACTTCTTGATCGCAACCTGACCGAGGTTTTGCAGGACGGGGAAGAAGGGAATTCCGGAAAAGCTTTATGGAAGACCATCGATTCCGGTGGAACGTGGCGGGGCCGGATTCTGCAACAAAAAAAGAATGGGTCTGAGTACCTGGAAGACGTGACCGTCACTCCCGTGCGAGATCGCAATGGGGAAATCACGAACTACCTGACTATTAGAAAGGACATTAGCCGGGAGTACGCCCTGGAACAACAGTTGATCCAGGCGCAGAAAATGGAGGCCGTCGGACATCTGTCTGGAGGAATAGCTCACGACCTGAACAACGTTCTGCAGGTGGTACATTCTTCCGCTGAGCTAGCCAGGCGACGCACGACGGAGCCTGACTATGTTGTCAAGAAGCTGACCGACGTCCTCAATGCGTCGGAAAGAGGGGCTGCCATCATTGCTCAACTTCTTGCTTTCACCCGAAAGAATTCCGAAACGCCGAAGCTGACCAATCTCAATGAGGTGGCTTCGGACACCGTGCGCCTTCTGCATCGTCTATTGCCGGCACACATAGAGGTGCAGACAGAATTCAGCCCTGAATTTCCTCGAATCCACGCCGATTCGGTTCAGTTGTCGCAAGTCATACTTAACCTTTGCGTCAACGCCCGAGACGCTATGCCCGATGGGGGTGTGCTTCGCGTACGCACCTCTACGGAGGAGGACGCCACGGTACGGCTCTCCGTGGAGGACAACGGGACCGGCATGGAAGAACGGGTCAAGCAGAAGATCTTCGAGCCTTTCTTCACAACGAAGCCGGCAGGCAAAGGAACGGGGTTGGGACTTTCCACTGTACTCGAGATCGTGCAACGGGCCGGAGGCAAAGTATCAGTGGAAAGCGAGATGGGCAAGGGAACACGTTTTGATTTGTTCTTTCCTCGGGCTGGTGACGATCCAGAAATCGAACGCGCGGACCACCCTCAAGATCGTGGTAGTGCATTGCACATCCAGGCAAGGGTACTGGTTTGCGAAGACGATGGGTCCGTAAGAGCAGCGATTTGCGAGTGTCTCGAAGATGTGGGCTGTACCGTAATCGCATGCGCTAATGCTGCGGAGGCACGGGCAGTGGCCAGCCAACAACTGCCCTCAATTCTTGTCACAGACGTAATGCTGCCAGGGGACAGCGGAGTACAGCTCACGAAAGAACTGCGCATCACCAACGAGAAGCTGAAAGTATTGCTGATAACCGGACATACCGAGAGCGAAATCCTAAAGACTGTTGTCTCCGACGCAAGCACGATGTTCCTGCAAAAACCATTCAGTGCAGCATCGTTGGTGGAAAAGATCCGTGAGTTGCAGCGAAGTTCCGCAATCAGTTGATCAATTTGACCCTACAAATCTCGGCTGCTATTATCCAAATGCGGGGTGGAGCAGCCTGGTAGCTCGTTGGGCTCATAACCCAAAGGTCGCTGGTTCAAATCCAGCCCCCGCAACCAATAGCTCCAACAAGTTACGGGAGAAAGTTAAACCAGCATCAGCTCCCATTAGCTCCCATTAGCTGCGAGGTCGCCGGAGGCGGCCTTTTCTGCTTTCTGGGGCACCATCGGCAGCACCATTCGTACAACTTTGCTATTCGCGTCGCGCTTGGCTTCCGAGACCGCCTGCGTGTAAACATTCAAGGTCGTTTGAATGTCAGCACGACGCAACAGCTTTTGCTGCACTTTTACATCAACGCCACAGGAACGCAACATCGTGGAATAGGTGTGACGGAACGTATGCCATCCGATCTTTCCGATGACGGCCCGTAACGCGGCAGGTTTGAGCCTCTTTTCGAGAATCGTCTCCTGCCAGCGCGGCCGACCCGCATCATTCGCAAACACCCAATCCGCATCCGTTTGATAGAAAGCTCGTTCACGCCAGGTATACAAGGATTCCCTCAAGGCCGGATCTAACGGGATCGGTCGCCGAGAATACTCCGTCTTGGTCTCACCTTCTCTGCCATGCACGACACTCCGTTGCACGAGCACGGAAGAGTTCTGCCAATCGAAGTCTCCCCACTTCAGACCGATGATTTCACTCACTCTCAAGCCTAGGCAGACAGCCACAAGCACCATGGTCCGATACGGTTCGTCGAGTTCACTCAAGAGCTGATG
>DASTGW010000686.1:0-3103 GCA_035718705.1 Terriglobales bacterium
TGGTAGCACCGGCGCACGGCTCCATTCGCACTGCAGGCGCAGCCAAGCAAGGTTCGTTCACAGAAAGATCACAGTTCGCGCAAGACTCTGAAGCAGTGCAACTCGTACCGTAGGCCATGGCACCGAGATTCAGTCAAAGGAGTTTCAAATGCGCTTCCCAAGGCCCACCACCATTGCCGCTTTCCTCATGATCACAATGGCAACCTGCACTCTCCCCGCAAACGCTCAGTCTGACCGCAACCAGGGTCTGGAGGGGACATGGCGTGTGCAAGTGAACGTCATCAGTTGTACGACCGGACAACTGACTGGTCCCAGCTTTTCAGCTTTGCTGTCTTTTGCCGAGGGCGGCACACTCACTGGAACCACCAGTAATCCGGCTTTCCAGCCAGGTCAGCGTACCAGCGACTACGGCGTCTGGCATCAGACCCGCGGCCGCAGCTACACCGCTGATTCGGAAGCTTTCATCCTCTTCTCCACCAACAATCCGCCATTTCCTGTCTCAGCGGGAAAACAGCGTATAACCCAGTCGATTACCGTCGCCGGAAACGGTTTTGATTCTGTCGCTATCACCCGGTTCTACGACATTCACAACTTCCTGCTGGCCACTCTATGCGCACAAGCCACGGGTAGTCGTTTCCAGTGACATCTCTCTGCCGGAGTGAAACCTCCGGCAGAGTCACTCTATACATTTCAGTCCAGGAGCGAACCATGTCATTCCCCAACTCTGCCTTTGTCTTTCTTCTGTACCTGTTCGTTTCGGTTATCCCCATGCTTGCGGCGGATTCAAGTGCCGATGACGCGAACATTCAGATGGTGCGAGACTTGAGTGCGCAGGAGACGGACGCGTTTGTCCGCAATGATCCTGAAAAACTCGCTTCTCTGTGGTCGGAGGACTTCATGGTCACGAACCCGCTGAACAAACTGGTCAGCAAACGCGAAGTGCTCGCCATGATTCGCAGTGGGTTTCTCGTGATCATCGACTATTCCCGATCGGTAGAGTACGCGCATGCCTATGACGATATGGTGATCCTTGCCGGTAGCGAACAGGTTCGATGGGGAGGGCGCATGCCCAAGTCCAGACAGAGGCAGACACTGCGATTCACCGCCGTTTGGAAAAAACAGCAGGGAAGATGGCAAGAGATTGCGCGCCATGCCAACATTCTGCCAGAGTGAGGCGCTAATCATCTTTCACGAGCGAGGCCAGCGGATCGCCCCGCAACGCTCGACGACCTCGGCGGCGGAAACTACACACGTGAGAATGGCGGGACTCGCAGAATTCCTTCAGCGACCTTTACCTAACGAATCCGCCGGTGGGGAAGAAGAATGACATCGTGCTGCCGTCAGGGATTAACGTTGTCGTTCACGCATAGAAGCTTCAGGGGCCGGTTTTGGTTGGCAATGTTCGGGAACGGTGGATTTTAGATACATCGTTTTTCATCAGCGCCTGCTGCCAACGCCGGTAAATACAAAATAAGAACACGGCCTGTACGCTCGGACCTGTATCCGAGCGGGCAAGCACTCTGCGACCACGAGAAATTCTTCTGCTAACCTGCTTTAGTGTCCCGCTCGCTCAAAGCGCACATCCTGCTCGTGTTCATCACCTTCGCCTGGGGATCGACGTTTGTCCTGGTGAAGAATGCGCTGGCCGAGGTGTCGCCGCTCGTGTTCAACACGCTGCGCATGGTGATTGCGGCCGTCGCGCTGGTCGTCATCTTTCATCGAGCGCTCGGAAAAATCACGCGTAAGTCAGCGCAAGCCGGCGCGATTGTCGGCATATTTCTCTTTCTCGGATACGCCTTTCAAACTACCGGCCTTCGTCTCACCACGCCCTCGAAATCGGCTTTCATCACCGGACTCGCCGTTGTGCTGGTGCCGATTATCGTCGCCGTTAGTGGCCGACGCCTTCCAAATCGCTGGACGCTGGTCGGCGTTCTCTTCGCGCTCATCGGGCTTTACCTGATGACGATCCCTTCCGGTGAAGGCTTTTCGCTCGCCTCGATCAACCGCGGCGATCTGCTCACGCTCGGCTGCGCGGCGAGTTTTGCCATGCACATCTTCGCCATCGGACGCGCGACCGAGCGCCATCCGTTCGAGCACATCTCGATCATGCAGGTCGCGACCGCTGCTGTGCTCATGGCGCTGATCATCCCAGTCGAAACGCCCAAATTCTCCTGGTCCACTCCGGCCATGTCGGCCATCTTGTTTACTGCGCTCATTTGCACGGCTGCCGCATTCTCGATTCAGTCCTGGGCCCAGCAGTTCACTCCGCCCACTCATACGGCCCTGATCTTCGCCCTGGAACCGGTGTTTGCCGCCATGACCTCCTATGTCCTATTGGGCGAGCGCCTTGGTGTTCGGGGAACGATTGGCGCAATCCTCATCCTCAGCGGTATCCTAGTTTCGGAACTTAGGGGAAGCGCCCTAGAGGCAGATCGCATCCCACAGGTTGGGACTCCGTCTAATTGAAGGTTTTTCACGCACATACCGAAACGAAGGTAGAGCAGTTCGCGTCTAAGAGAATTGTGGACTTCCCACCTTCGGCAAGTGCCTGGCGGCTCGGCTCCTGCAGTCTCTTTTCATCTCACGCTCTTGTAAGTGGAGGATCGATATGAATGCGCGCGTAAGCGCTTTCTGGGACAAGGTTAAGCATCACCGGCCGGGCTCAGCCCTGCTGGTGCTCGTCACTCTCGCGGTCGGCATCCTGATCGGCACCGTCATTTCGTACGGCGTGCGCGGCCAGGACAAGAATTCTTCCGCCGACGCAACGCAGCTGAAAGTCCCGGAGCCAAAGCAACTCTCAACCACGTTTACCCAGATCGCCAAGCAGCTTGAGCCGGCGGTGGTGAACATCAATACTGAATCAACCATTAAGAATCCGCACCGCCGCACGCCCGGTTCCGGCCGCCGCGCCGTTCCGGTTCCTCCGCAGGGAGACGACGATCAGGGGCAGGATCAGGAAGACAGCCCGTTCCAGGACTTCTTTGACCGCTTCTTTGGTGGACAAGGCGGCCCGCAGGGACAGGATCTGCGCCAGCGTTCTCTCGGTTCGGGGGTCATTGTCGACCCCAAGGGTTACATCCTCACCAACCGGCACGTGGTTGCT
>DASTGW010000687.1:0-2359 GCA_035718705.1 Terriglobales bacterium
TGGAGTCAGCGGCCGCAGAGCACGGCGCGCGCATGGCGGCGATGGACGGTGCCACGCGCAATGCCGGCCAACTCATTAAAAAAGTAACGCTCTATTACAATAAGACCAGACAGGCTGCGATTACGAAAGAATTGATGGATATTGTCGGCGGCGCAGAGGCATTGAAATAAATTCGAGTCGGTCGAGTGGAAAAGGAAGGAGTGACACAGTGAGCACAGGTAAAGTGATTCAGGTCATCGGACCGGTGGTCGACGTGGAGTTTCCTCCCGGCCAACTGCCCAACATCTATAACGCACTGAAGGTCACACAGGAAGAAAACAAGGCTGCCGGCAAGCCGGCCGTTCGCATCACGCTCGAGGTCGCATCACACCTTGGCGAAAATCGCGTGCGCGGCATCGCTATGTCAACGACCGATGGTCTGACCCGGGGCATGGATGTGCAGGATACCGGCGCAGCGATCTCGGTTCCGGTTGGTCGCGAGACACTCGGACGTTTGATCAATGTGCTTGGCGAGCCTGTCGATGAAAAGGGCCCGCTGAAGACAAAAAAGACCTATCCGATTCACCGGCCAGCGCCGAGCCTTGAAGATCAAGACACCAGGACCGAAGTGCTCGAGACCGGCATTAAGGTTGTCGACCTATTGGAGCCTTATAGCAAAGGCGGAAAGGTCGGGCTCTTCGGTGGCGCCGGCGTCGGCAAGACCGTCATCATCATGGAGCTGATCAACAACATCGCGTTGCACCACGGCGGTTTCTCCGTGTTTGCGGGTGTGGGCGAGCGGACCCGTGAAGGGAACGACCTCTGGCATGAAATGCAGGAGTCCAAGGTCATCGATCCGGACGATTTCACAAAATCAAAGGCCGCGCTGGTCTATGGCCAGATGAACGAGCCGCCGGGTGCCCGTCTCCGTGTCGGTCTCACCGGCCTCACGGTCGCTGAATATTTCCGCGATGAAGAAAATCAGGACGTGTTGCTCTTCGTAGACAACATTTTCCGGTTTACCCAGGCTGGCTCGGAAGTGTCGGCTTTGCTTGGCCGCATGCCCTCGGCCGTCGGGTATCAACCGAACCTCTCGACCGAAATGGGCGCGCTCCAAGAACGAATTACCTCGACGAAGCGCGGATCCATTACATCGGTACAAGCCATCTATGTTCCGGCCGACGACTTGACTGACCCGGCGCCGGCGACCGCGTTCGCGCATTTGGACGCCACCACGGTGCTGTCACGGCAATTGGCCGAGTTGGGCATCTATCCAGCGGTCGATCCACTCGACTCCACCTCGCGGATTCTCGACCCTCAAGTGATCGGCGAGGAACATTATAAGGTTGCACGCGGTGTGCAGTCGGTGTTGCAACGCTATAAGGATCTGCAAGACATCATCGCGATTCTCGGCATGGACGAATTATCCGAAGACGACAAGATGGTCGTGGCTCGCGCGCGAAAAATTCAACGCTTCCTTTCACAGCCATTCCACGTCGCCGAAGCCTTCACCGGGGCACCAGGCAAGTATGTGAAGCTGAAGGACACGGTCCGCAGCTTCAAGGAAATCCTCGACGGCAAGTACGATCATTTGCCGGAACAGGCGTTCTACATGGTAGGGCCAATCGAGGAAGTCATCGCAAAAGCCGAGAAAATGGGCGTGAAAGTATAAGCACGTTTCGGCTAGTAGAGAGAGAAAAAGGAATGGCAGGAAAGATTCTGTTAGAGGTCGTGACACCGGAGAAGCTGCTGCTGAGTCAGCAAGTGGATGAAGTCATCGCGCCTGGCTCGGAAGGTGAATTCGGCGTGTTGCCAGGCCACTGTCATTTTCTATCTACCTTACGCATCGGTGAACTCCGGTATCGCGTGGGTGATCAGACCAACCACATGGCAGTCCTCTGGGGTTATGCCGAAGTCACGCCGACAAAAGTGACCATCATGGCTGAGATTGCGGAGAAAGCAGAGGATATCGATGTGAATCGAGCGCAGGCTGCGGTCGAGAAGGCGGAGCAGCGGTTGAAGGCCGGTGGCCTGCCTTCCGAAGTCAAAGAAGCGGAAATCAGCCTCGAAAAGGCCCGCCTCCGCAAAAAGATTGCCGAACGCGCTCGCCGAAGCTAGTTTCTGGTTGCCATTCCAGTCATCCATCTCGCCTATGAGGTCGGATTCTTCAGGGCCTTCTCCTTCGGATGTTTGACCTGTGCCGCCTGGGGACAGTATCCTCCCAGCACCATCTCATTCCGTGGTGCCCTGTGGGTTTGTCTTTCCTGCTCGTGCTCCTCCTTTTTTTCGCAAGCGCGTGGGCGTTCGATAATCCGTGGTTCCTTCAGTCTGTATCGTCAGCCAGGAAACTGAACGGTGACGAGTTGCTTCGAATCGGCGA
>DASTGW010000688.1:0-4339 GCA_035718705.1 Terriglobales bacterium
CCGCCTTCTTCCGGCAGCGCCGCCGAAAGTTCTCCGACCATGAGCGCCACCGGTACGCTCCATATGAACGGAACCAGCGCGAGGATCAGGATTGTTCTGAAGTAGCCGGCCTTCTGGATGATTTCTTCGAGACCGTATGGACCGCCAGAGACCATGAAGAAGATGGTGGCGATCAAAGGAAGCAGGGTGAGTTGGCGGCGCGACTGGGCGCCCAGGGTGTTGGTCATCTCTCTATAAAGGTTCCTCCTTTTTTCTCAGATGCAGTCGCGGATGATAGCAGCTACAGCCCACAGCACAATCAAAATCGCAATTTGCCGGACAGCGATCCCACCGATTACATTGACCTCACTGCTGGTGTGAGGACCAATGAAACTGTTCTGCTGCTTTCTTCTTATGTCCATCTCCACTCTCGCTCTCGCCCAAGGTGATGCCAACTACAATCCCGTCGCCGACCCCGCCGCTGTTGTGATGGCCGGCAACGCGCGCTTCACCATCCTCACGCCGCAACTCATCCGCATGGAATGGTCTGCTAATAAAGGATTCGAAGACCATGCCTCCATGGTCTTCCTGAACCGCCATCTCCCCGTGCCGAAGTTCACAAAGAGCAACGAAGGCAGCACGCTCGTCCTCAAGACCGAAAAACTCACGCTCAAATACAAACCATCGAACTCAGAATTCAATTCCAGCAATCTTTCCATCTCCTTCGATCTCAACGGCAAAACCGTCACCTGGACGCCCGGCACCAAGGACACCGGCAATCTTCTCGGCACCACCCGCACACTCGACGGCGTCGAAGGTTCCACCCCACTCGAACCCGGCCTCGTCTCGCGCGACGGCTGGGTCGTCGTCGACGACAGCGGGCGTCCGCTCTTCGACAACCTCAACGTCGGCAAAGATGACTGGCCGTGGGTGATGCCGCGTCCCGCCGGCAAGCACCAGGACATCTACTTCTTCGGCTACGGTCACGACTACAAGCAAGCGCTCGGCGATTACATAAAAGTCGCCGGACGCATTCCACTTCCGCCGCGCTTCGCGTTCGGCACCTGGTGGTCGCGTTACTGGGCCTACAGCGATCAGGAGTTCGAGGAACTCGTTCGCGGCTTCCGCACCCACGACATTCCGCTCGATGTCCTCGTCATCGACATGGACTGGCACCTCACGTTCGATCCGCGATGGTGGAAAGGAAAAGACGATCAGTCCGGCCATCGCCTCGGTTGGACCGGTTACACCTGGAACAAAGATTATTTCCCCGATCCCGAAGCTTTCCTGAAGTGGGTTCACGAACAAGGGTTGAAGACGACAGTGAATCTTCATCCCGCTTCCGGTGTACAGCCACACGAAGCCGCCTATCCCGAGATGGCCCGTGCCATGGGAATCGACCCCGCGACAAAAAAGTACGTGCCCTTTGACATCGCCAGCAAGAAGTTCACTGAAAACTATTTCAAGTATCTGCACCGCCCGCTCGAGAAGCAGGGCATCGACTTCTTCTGGCTCGATTGGCAGCAGGAAGACAAGACTTCACTCCCCGGGGTGAATCCAACCTGGTGGCTGAATTACGTTCACACCTACGACATGGAAGTCCGCCAGGGGAAGCGCCCGATCATCTTCCATCGCTGGGGCGGACTCGGTAATCATCGTTACCAGATCGGCTTCTCCGGCGACACCATTTCCGTCTGGAAGTCGCTCGCCTTCCAGCCCTACTTCACCGCCACCGCTGCCAACGTTGGCTATGCCTACTGGTCGCACGACATCGGCGGACACATGCCCGGCGCCGTATCGCCAGAGTTATACACACGCTGGATCCAGTTCGGACTCTTCTCGCCCATTCTTCGCACCCACACCACGAAAAATCCGGAAGCCGAACGTCGCATCTGGGCTTATCCGCCTCAGTACGCCAAGGTCATGCGCGAAGCGTTTCTTTTGCGCTATGCGCTCATCCCCTACATCTACACGCAAAGCCGCAAGACCTACGACACCGGCGTCGCCTTCCTGCGCCCTCTCTATTACGACTACCCGGAAGCGCCCGAAGCCTACGACTTTAAGGACGAGTACATCTTCGGCGACGACATGATCGTCGCCCCCATCGCCACCGAGCTCAACAAGGACTCGCAGCTCGCGACTAAGTCCCTCTGGCTTCCTCCGGGCGAGTGGATCGAATGGTTCTCCGGCGAGCACCTCAAAGGGCCAGCGAAGCTCGACCGAACCTTCGCGTTAAACGAAATCCCCGTCTACATCCGCGCTGGTGCCATCATTCCCATGCAGCCCAAGATGGACTACACCGGCCAGAAACCGGTAGATCCGCTCATCCTCACCGTCATGCCCGGCACCTCCGGCGAGACGCGCGTCTATGATGACGCCGGCAACTCGCTAGGCTACAAGCAGAACGAAGCCACCTGGACCTCAGTAAAGCAATCGCGCACCGGCAACACAGTGAACGTGGAGATAGCCCCCATCGAAGGTTCGTATCCAGGCATGATCACCGAACGCGCTTACGAGTTCCGCCTCGTCGGCGTCTTCCCTCCGAAGAACGTCACCGTCAACGGACAACAACTGGCATTTACGAAAGAAGCAGGGAAGCCCGGCTGGAACTACAACGGCAATCAAACGACAGTCATCATCACAACGCCGCGCTTCAAAGTCACCGATCGTGTCACGCTCAGCGCCGAACTGCCGCAAGTCACCGACGTGCAGCAGAACACTCTCAACCTTCTGCCCGGACGCATCTCTCGCTTGCGCACTGCCATGGACACACTCAACGCAACCTGGCGTCAAGGCTGGTCGCCCGACTCTGTAACTCACCAATATCAGGTCGGCGACCGCATGAGCTACGATCCCACCAAAGCAATCTCGGAAGTTGATGACTTTGCCGCCACCTGGCCGAAGATGATCGCAGACGTGCTCGCCATGCAGAAGGAAGGAATTGACGCCGTCCCCATTAACGCTGCTCTTACCCACCTCGGCGTTAAAGTTGCAATGACCGCCACCGCAAAGTAGCAAGCCAGAAGATGTAGGGGAGCAATCCTGCTCGCTTCTTGTCTTTGGGCGTTGCCTCTGATTTTTTTTTGTCATTCCGAGCGTAGCGAGGAACCCCTACCCGACCACCGCTGCTCCCGGCAGCTACCACCAACCCGCCCTTTGTCATTCCGAACGCACGCGATGAACCTCTACCCCATCACCGCTGTCTCGCCTTGCTGCGCCTTCCGTTCCCCGTTCAGAAATACCCGAAACACCGTCCCGCTCCCCGTCCGCGTCTTCAGTTTCACGCTGCCCCCATGCTTGTGTACTAACTCCTGTGTTACATAGAGGCCCAGGCCTGTTCCCCGATTGCCTTTGGTTGTAAAGAAGGGTTCAAAAATCCTTTGCTTTAACTCCGGCGCGATCCCCGTTCCTCGATCGCATACCGTGAGTGTCACTCCCCTTGTGCCATTCTGCGAGTTGGGCTTTAGGCGAACCGTAACGCGACCTCCCGCTGGACTTGCATCGATTGCATTCGAAAGCAGATTGATAATGATTTGCCGCAACTCCCCTGGGAAGCCAACGACCTCTAAGCTGCTGTTACCCAGTCTTTCTACCGTCAGGGATTTTTCCTTGAGTGGAATCTCCAATACATTCAGCGCGTCCTCTAATACCGCGCCAAGACTCACCCGAACTTCCGACGTCGTGTCTTTGTAGAAGCCCAGTGTCTTCTTTACAATTTCCGCTACCCGCAGAATCTCCCTTTCCGCTGTGTGCACTAACAAGTTTGTCTCTGGTTGCGAAATAGTTTGGTTTTTCACCAGGTATAAAATGTTCGTCACCGCAGCCAGCGGATTGTTTATTTCGTGTGCCACGGCGGCTGCCATCCTTCCGGCGGCAGCTAGCTTTTCTGTCTGCCGCAGCGCCGCTTGAGTGTTCTGTTGCTGCGTGATGTCTAGGTTCACGCCCACCATCGAAACTACGTTTCCTTGTTCGTCCGTATACGGTTTTCCTCGTCCGATGAGCCAGTGAACCGAATGATCCGGCCAGATCACCCGAAACTGCGTGTCGTATTCGCCACGCCCGCGCACGCTTCGTTCAACATCCTCGCGCACCTTTGTCGCGTCCTCCGGATGCATCACGTTAAACACCTTATCGCCCGTCGATAATTCTTCCGCTGGTCGCCCAAAGGTTCCCATCGGCGATCCCGAGAAGCGCACCGCGTCAGAAGCGAAGTTCCACTCCCACGACACCATGCTGCCGGCACCACGGCTCGAGAGATCCGAGGTCATCCGCTCCACTTCCGTCAGCCGCTTATTCGTGAGTTCCAGCTCCGCCTTACGTTCGGTCGCCAGCCGGTTCGACGCTACCATTTCGAAAATTC
>DASTGW010000689.1:0-2071 GCA_035718705.1 Terriglobales bacterium
ACGCAAGTTCTCGGGAGTATCCAGCACAGCCTGAATGCCGCTGCGTTCCGAGAAGCCGTTCACCAGCGTACGCAGCGCGGGTGCCAGTCCAAGGTCGTCGAGCGACGGCGGATGCAACAGGTAAGACATGGTGCGGAGATCGCGCTGACACTGGTCTGCCAGTTCGATGCTCTCGTAGATCGAATCATGCACAACGGCGGATTCGGTGGCCACAGTCTGCGACAGCAGCTTCAGCTTGATCACCAATCCGTAGAGGATTTGCGCGGTGCTATCGTGCAGCTCTCTCGCAAGGTGCCGGCGCTCCTCGTCCTGCAGGGTCAACAATCTGCTGGAAAGGACGTGCAGGGACTCCTCGGCGCGACGACGTTCATTGTTCTCGGCAGTCAGCTCGCGATTGATCTGATCGGCATAAAGAGCCGCGCTGCGTTCGCGCAAGGCGAGATACACAGTGAGCGTCAACTGAATGCACATGATCAGGCCGCCAAGCAACACCACCTGGCTCAGCGGAAGCATCTCGGGCAATGCCTTCGGGCCCGGCCAGATTCTCAGATGCCAATCGACTCCCGGCAACGGGACTCTTGCTTCCTGCGCCCAGCGGTTCTCCGGGATGGCGCTCGTCAATTTGAAAATTGGATCTTTATCTTCGGCGACTTGTACTTCGTAACCTAAGTCCGCGTGATCGGAAAGAATGTCTTCCAACAATGGCTGTACGCGAAAGACTCCAAGCAAGAATCCGCGGAACTGCTTGCCAGCGAATACAGGAGTCCAGACGGGCAATACCCGTTCTTCATGAGCGAGTATCAAGCTGTGGCCCACCAGCGACTCACGGCTCTCCGCCAGCGACTGAAGGCGCATCCGCGTCTTCTCGTCGGCGCCGCTCACTACCTGGCGTGCGATCGAGTCGCCGCCAACCGGTAAGCTCCAATCCGAACTCAAAGACGAATCGACCCATCCAACGGCAATACAGCCCGGCACCTGGCTCATATAGAGCGTGCCGCGCAAGTCGAATTCTTCTCGTTTGGGAATTGGCGAGATGCTCCACAGGCGCGCCAGATCGGCAAGGCCGCGAATGCGGAGGTTCATGTCCGCGACCATGTCAGCCTCAATGCTGTAGGTGGCCAGCTTAACGACGCGTTCGACCTGGAACCGCTCCTGGTTGCGCAGTGCCCGGAACACCACAAGGGTCGCCGTCAAGCTCACGATGGCGACTATGAGCGGTAACCACAACGAAGCTGAATATTTTCGTTGCATTAGAAGCCTTTTCCAAAGGAAGACTTCTCCCCGGGCTTACGAATTCCAGTGACAAACCTACGACACCCTCTTTGGATTCATGTCAACGTGAGTACGATGCATGGCGCACACCGGTCGCAGAGGCTTCTCGGCTCCTGCTTCCAGTCGGATTAGCGCATACGTAATGCATCTACAACCCGCATCACGATCAATTCTTGCGTCGAATATTTTTCGCTACGTCGTTCAGCGGCAGTTCGATGTACTGTTCGTCCATGGGGATGTGGAGCAGCAACCGCACCCCAGGCTGATAATCCAGCTGAAACTCGCCGTGATCGTTCGTGCTTGTTTCCGCAACCCAGTTCGCTCCGGACTTCAGCACGACTGGAAGACCGGCGCTCGGAAGATCGGGATTCTTCTTGTTCACTACCTGCCCGATCATTCCCACCTGCTGGTCGCCTTTCTTGTAATCAAGGCGCAGGTCGATGCAGAAATCGCCGGCTTCGTAGAGTGCCTGGCGTGTAAGGCTCTGTTGCGCGCGAACGCCGGAGGGCAGCGGTTCGCGGAAGCTGTCGTACATCAGCTTCGCGATCACCTTCGAGACGGTGACCTTCTCGGGCTTATTCAAAGCAAACAAAGCATGTGCACTGCGCACGAGGTAATCCGGAACCTCCGGAACCTCCGGTCGAGAAGCCACGGTGTTGAGGCGGCCGAACAACCCGGCAACATGAGCGCACTTTTCGCAGGACGACAGGTGTTGCCGCATCGTTTCCCGTTCGGGCATTTGAAGGCCACGAACGAAATCTGCCCATTGCGCTATGGCGAAGTGTTTCACTGTTTGCTC
>DASTGW010000690.1:0-6625 GCA_035718705.1 Terriglobales bacterium
AGCCGATTTCGAACAACTGTGCGGGCTGCACTCGCTGGTTAAGGTTCTTGTCGCTGAAGCCGTAAGTGGTCACGCGCTGTACGCCGTCGCGATCGGAGAGCGAGAGCGTAAGGCCGGGGCTGTTCATCGCCCGCATATAACTTTCGACGAAGCTGTCGAGGGGAGATTGAATCGGGTCGTATTTCGAAGCGGCGAAGGCGTCCCAATGGAAGAACTGGGTTGTGGCGACAAGTGCGGTGGCTCTAACAGTGTGGGAGATCAATTCACGGCGCGTAAGTTCCATGATTCCTCCGGGTGGAGGAGAGTAACAAAACGACACTTAGAAGGACAATTTTGACCCAACCCGTTGGGTACTCTGGAACATCACAACCAACAGCTCTGTTTGGGATTTCGAAGGCCGAAGGAAATCGGGTTGTCGGCACGGCGCTTATTCGATTCATTAAGATCCAGACTTCTCACTCCTCAACCGCGAGGCGGCTCACCCGCCGACCGCGGGAAGGTGGTGTCGTTTCCTGCTGTTCTCGTTGAAGACGAGCCGCAGCATCACTGGGTCAGGAGGATGATCCCGGGAATCATTGCCGGTGCGGCGGATTTGGACCCAGCGGCAGTGATGACCGCGACCGTTGCCGGCGCGAGCGTGGGGCTATCGGTGGGATGGGTGGTGATCCTGTGTATCCCCATTCTGAACGCGGTGTTCGGAGTCGCGGCACGCATCGGTCATGAGACGAGGGTCGGGTTAGTACAACTGATTCGACGCCGTTTTGGCCGGCTGATTGCGATCTCTATCGCGGTGATGATCGTTGCCGTGAATGTGCTGATGATCATCGCGGACCTGATGGCGGTCAGCGATGCCCTGTCGATCATCCTGCGGCAATCGTCGCGATTTTTCCCAGCGGCGGTGGCGTTTACGATCTGGTACGTGTTGACGAATGTCGGTTATCAGAAAGTGAATCGAACTCTGTCGTTATTAGCGCTTTTCCTGCTCTCGTATGTGGTGGCGGCCGTTCTTGCTACCGATTCGGTGTCGGCAACCGCACACGCGATCGTATTGCCGAAGCTTTCCACCAGCACAGCTTACGTGATGGCCCTGATTGCAGTGTTCGGCTCATTGCTGACACCGGACGTGATCGTTTGGCAGACGAGCACCAAACGGGAGAGCGGTGCTTCGTTCCACAACGTAGAATCGAAGTTCGGTTGCGTCGTGGCATGTATCGTGTCGCTTTCGGCATTGATCGCCGCATCGAAAATGTCGGTGCTCGACCCGTCGTCGATGACGACACGGCAGGCAGCCGCGGCACTGAGCAGGCTCGGAGATATGGGACCGATTCTTTTCTCGCTAGGCATCCTTGGTTCGGGGATGGTAGCGTTGCCGATCCTGGTGGCATCACTGTGTTTCAGTGTGTCGGAAGCGTTTGGCTGGAACTACGGACTGAGCAAGTCTCCCTGGGAGGCGCGCTCCTTCTTTGTGCTGATCTGCGTTGTGCTGGTGCTATCCGTTGCGATCAACTACACGGGCATCAATACGGTAAAAACGCTTTATTGGTCGCAGGTTTTGGCGGGCATCTTCATTGTGCCGATCCTGTTCCTGATCCTGAAGCTCTCCAATGATCGACGTGTGCTGAAGCGCACGAACTCACGATGGGAGAATTTCTGGCTCGGAGGCGCGGTGGGCGGAATGTTGGCTGCGAACATCGTGTTCTTCTGGAGCGAACTGTTCCGTTGAGTTATTCGTAACGCAAGGCTTCGATCGGATCGAGGTTCGCGGCCTTCCACGCGGGATAGATCCCGAAGATGAGTCCAATCGCGCTGGCGATGCAGAAGCTGGTAAGGCTCCAGAAGGCGGACATGGTGGCCGGCATAGAAGACCAGATCACGCGTACCAGCCACGTGAGAATTCCTCCGAGAAGAATTCCGACTACTCCACCGACGGCGGTGAGCGTTACGGCTTCGAGTGTGAACTGAAGGAGGATGTCGCGCTTCCTGGCGCCAATCGCCTTGCGCACGCCGATCTCGCGAGTGCGCTCAGTCACCGACACCAGCATGATGTTCATGACGCCCACTCCACCGACAATCAGACCTACGCTGGATACGGCGAACATGAAGACAAAGACGGCTCCGGTGATCTGATTCCAGACATCGGTGAGCGAATCCTGCGTCATGATGGAGAAGTTGTCGGGGGCATTCGGCCCGACCTTGCGACGACGACGCAGCAGTTCACGCATTTCGTCGATGGCCTTGGGCATGTCTTGATGGGAGGTGGCCTTGACGCTGATCCAGTGCTGCTTGAGTTCGGGGTGAAGTTTGCGAAACGTGCTGAGAGGGAAACGAACGATGTTGTCGTCAGGGTTCTTGCCCCCGGCAAAAGCATTGCGCAGTTTGCCCATCACGCCGATTACTTCAAATAGTTGGCCTTCTATGTTGATTTCCTTGCCGATAGGATTCTCAGCGCCGAACAGTTCTTCGGCGGTGTCGGCTCCTAAGACGATGACCGGCGCGCGGCGCTGGTCGTCGGTTTCGTTGAACCAACGACCACCGTTAATTGGCAAGTCGTACACGAAGCGCGCACTTGAAGTGTCCCCTTCGAGAATTGTGTTCTTTGCTTTGCGGCCAGCGTACTTCACCACGAACGTGCCTTCGCCGAACATCGGTTCAAAAAAGCGGATACCGGCACTCACGTATTGCACGTGCGGGAGGTCTTTCATGGCTTCCGCGTCTTCCCAGGTGAGTTCCTTGCGGGTTCGCATCTCTTCGGTCGGGCGTCCGAAGTGGAAGACGTCGATGTGGAAGGCCATCACGATGTCGGAGCCCATCTCCTGGATGGCACCGGAAACGTTGGCGTTCAAGCCGCGCACGACAGACGAAATAGCGATGACGACGGCGACACCAATGACGACGCCCAAGATGGTGAGTGCAGAACGCATCTTGTTCTTGACGATGGTGTCGAGCGCCATGCGTACGGTTTCGAGTTGGTCGGACTTGAACACAGTGGCCAGTACCCCGTTTCCAGTACCCAGTAAGAACTTACTGCTCGGAGCGCAAAGCTACGATGGGATCCAGTTTTGCGGCACGGTTTGCCGGGTAGACTCCGAAGAAGATGCCTACGCTGGCGGACACCGCTAATCCGGCGAGCACCGCCCAAAGCTTGATCTGCGAGGGCATTCCGACGGCGAGAGTAATTCCTTTGGCAACCGTGACTCCAAAGATGATCCCGACAATTCCACCGACTAGTGCCATGGTGCTTGATTCGATGAGGAACTGGCGCTGAACGTCGCGTCGTCGCGCGCCCATCGCTTTGCGAATGCCGATTTCTCGAGTACGTTCGGTCACCGAGACGAGCATGATGTTCATGATCACGATTCCGCCGACGATCAGCGAAATGGCAGCAATCGCGATCATCGCGATAAAGAAGCTGCCACTGATGCTGGACCAGATTCCTAGAAAACTGGCGTTGGTTTCGATGACGAAGCTGTCTTCTTTGCCGGGGCTATCGTGCCGACGGGCGCGCATGATGGCGCGGGCTTCATCCATGGCAGTGTCGAGTGCCAGCCCCACACCGTAGGCTTTTCCGGATATGCGGAGGGAGTTGTTGTGACTTCCGTATTGTTTCAGATACGTCGTGACGGGAATGATGGCGTAGTTGTCGCGACTCTGTCCGAGAGTCTTGCCTTCACGCTTACCGAGGCCGACCACCCGATACAGTTCGCCGTCGATGCGGATCTCCTTATCGAGCGGATCGGCCCCGGGCATGAGCTTGTCCGCGATATCCTGCCCCACTACTGCCACATGTGAGGAGGTGTTCACGTCGGCTGCGTTCAGGGCGCGACCTTCGACGACTTCGAGATCGTAGATGGTCTGCATATTGGGATCGAAGCCGCGAATGAAGCTGTCGCTGCTGGACTGGTTCTCGTAGGAGACGTGCCCGCTCAGATTGGTGATACTGGCGCCTACAAATTTGCAGCTGCGACACGCTTCCGAGACGGCATAAAAGTCATCGAGGGTAATGTCCTTGCGTTTCTGCCCTTCGAGCAACTGGTCAACGTTGGTGACAACGCCACTCATCTTGCCGACGATGAAGACATCGGCTCCCATGCGAAAAATTCGTTCCGCCACATAGGCATTGATTCCCGCGACAAACGTTACGACTGCAATCACAGCCGCCACGCCGATGACCACACCAAGAAGCGTGAGCACACTGCGAAGCTTGTTCGCCCAAAGCGAAAGCAGAGCAATGCGGATGGCTTCGGCGATGTTCATGGGGATGACTCAAGTCTAGCAAAGGGGAATGACAGCAAGAGGGGGCTGCCGAGGTAATTTGGAGCCTTGGTTTTACATGCAAGAAAAAAGGCCGCCCCGAAAGGAGCGGCCTGTAAGCGCTGAGCCCAATCAGTAGGCGAAGACCAACTTCGGTCCAGCCGAACTTCCCGCAGTGGCTGAGTCACCACTGTAGGTCGCCTTCACCGACATGTTCACCGGACGGACTCGCTCGATAGTGAGCGTAGCCTGACCGATTTTTCCGCTGGAGCTGAGTGGAACAGTTCCGAGCACGGTGTTGGTTTTGGTATCCGTGAACGTGACGGTTCCCGTTGGTGCGACCTTCGCGCAGGAGGCATACACCAGATCAGTGAAGGTGATGCGCGCCTTCACCGGCGGCACGTATATCACGGCTGCGCTGAGGCTGCTCTGGCTGGCCGCCAGCACGGTGACGTTCGCAGTCGTCTGTGAGAACGCGCCCTTGCTGTCGGTAACAGTCAGAATGACCGGCGTGACGCCGACTGGATAAGGTCCCGGAGGATTCTGGGTGACGGTAATCGTGTCACCGGGATCCGGATCGTAGGATCCGTCGTTAACGTTCGCATTCGCCACGCAACCGAAGCCTGAGGTGACCGTGACGTCCTTGGCCTTGGCGACTGGCGGATGGTTAATCACGCAGGAGTTAATACATGCTCCTGTGATACTGAGTTTGTAGGACTGTCCGGTTGCACCGCCAGGGTTCACTTCGTGAACCACGGTAGTGAAGTTCTGGACACCTGCACCGAGCGGGAAGGACCAGCTGATGTTGCCGCTGCTGATACCAGGATCCGCGAGGTAATTGGTGCTGATGCTGGCAGGATTGAAGGTGCCAAGGTAGTTCACGCCAAACATACTGGCAGCGCCGGAACCCTGTAAGTTCACAGTGGCGCAACTCGCGACGCTATTAGCACACGTCTTGAAGGCATATGCGTCGTAACGGCGGTCGCCGGTAGTAGCGAGCAATCCTGGGAACGGCTTCAAGCTACCGCAAGAGCTTGCGACGCCGTTGCGGGTGAGACGCCCTTGCTGCAAGCCAGTGGTGGACGTCCAGTAAGCGGTAGACGGAGACGCGGTGGCATCAAGGGTGCCGTTGATCGCGATAGGAACGGTTCCGATCGGCACCTTGAAGTTGATCAGTTTTGGAGATGGTCCTCCCGTGTAGGTTACCGTCAGTGTGAAATCGAGCACGGCAGGGCAAGGTACAGTCGAGCCGACGGTGAACTTGAAACTCTTGGTGCCGGTGCCACTGACCGCGGCCAAATTGCCGTAGCTTGTGGCATTGGGCATGAAGATGGTCACGCCAGGGGTGGAGGAAGTGAGAGTGCCGACTACGCTGTTTGCGGCTTGCGTTCCCACACTCTTAAGTTGGATGGAAACACTAGCACCTTCTCCGGTATTGATGGCACCGTCGCCATCGCCGGGATTCTCGATTGCGTTAATCGTTCCGGGCTCAATATCTGCGGTTCCGGTTGCTCCGCCTGAGAACAGAGCGTTCCAGGCACGAATAATGCCTGCGCCGGAGTTGATGTCGAAACCGGCGGGGCCGATATCAACGGCTGTGCTGGTGAGCAGGTTGCGGAACTGCGTTTGAGTCAGTCCGGGTAATGCCTGCTTGATGAGAGCGGCAATAGCGCCCGCGTGCGGCGAGGCCGCGGAAGTGCCGTAGAACGGACTTCCGAAACCACCGACTCCAGTTACCGAAACGCCGTCCGCCGCTGTGATATCAGGCTTGTTTAGCAGTTTGCCACCCGTCGAAGAGACGTTGCCGGGTGTGATCGCCGTACCAGTGTTGTCGTAGAAGATGCGCCGACGGCCGTCTGATTCGAAGGTCTCCGTCTGGTTGGAACTGTTGAAGCCATTCGGATACGGACCGGCTGCCGAGTTGCCGAACGGGCCGAGAGCGGGCGTTGCGGCGACACCGTATGCACCTACCGAATCCACGGCCGAGTGACCGTGCGTCTGGCCAGAGGTGAACTTAGACAGCGTGCCACGGAAGGTGTTGAGGTGAAGGAAGCGGTCCGCTCCGGACCATTTCACAATCACGAGGCGTGAACCAGCGGGAGGTGCGTTGAAACCTTCCAACGGATCTTGGGTGCCAGTCTGTGCGTCAGTTGACGCGGCAACTATGGCAGTTCCTGCAGCGTTCAACGCGTAAAGGTCGTAGTCGTTGCTGGAAGAGCCGAGAGGATCTGACCAGTGGAGAATGATGGGGTTGCCGCCGCTGGTTACGAGAGTGTCGAAAAGGGTCGGGCCTCCGAAGTCGTGTGCCGTGCCAGCTCCGGCGAGCACTCCTGTAGCCGCACCGCCGCTCTTGAAGTCGCCTTCCCATACGCCG
>DASTGW010000691.1:0-3561 GCA_035718705.1 Terriglobales bacterium
CCGCGGTACTCAGCCACGTAATCGGAAACAATCTTCAGGTAGGTGCAGACGCCTGGCCAAATGCCGCCGAGGTTCGCCGCCTTCTCCAGTTCGCGATAGTCGAGCAGGTTCTGTTCCACGAGGGCAGCCGAGTTCACGATGTCGCAGATGCGGAAATAGAAGTGACGATACATGCGCTGGAGCGTGGCGACGATAATGCGTTCCTCGGGCGCCGGAACAGGGAAGCTGTAGCCCATGATTTCGCGTGTCACGCTGCGAGACTTCAATCGCTGCGCCATGGCGGTGTGTTCGCCGGTTTGGCCGAGTCGCTGGACATGGCACTCGACCGATTCGCGTAGGCCGGGAATTTGAAAATTCCATTTCTGTGCCAGGCGGTCACCCCAGCTACGTGATTCCACTTCCGCACGAAGCTTCCTGGTGAAGACGTCCACGACCTGCTGCTCCGTAGCGGTTGAGTACAGATCCAGGTCGTTGCCGAGATCGGGCCAGTGGTCGAGCGACTTCATCACCACCGTCGGGCAGCCATTCGCTTCGAGCGTGGTAACGATCTCGTTCAGGTGCGTAACGGCGTTGGCGATGCGGGAGGTCTCGCGCTCAATGATGCGCATCGCCCAGTAGGCGATCAGATCATTTCCGGCGTGCTGGGCTGTTTCCGAGAGGACGGCCATGGCCCGCATCACGACATGGTTCGAATCGGCGATCTTCAGTAGTTGTTCGCGGTCAGCTTCACTGAGAGAAGAGACGAAAGCCAAGGCCTCATGGGCCTTTTCGGGGCTAAGAACCAGTTGCGAGAGGGCTCGAATATGCTGTTGCTCGGAAACGGACATGGCACTCCTATAGCGTTCCAAGTTCAACCTTTAGGATGGCAGCAGGAGCTTGGAAGTTTGCTGGAATAGGGTGATTTCGTGTCCTGTCTATAATCTTCTGTTACCAACAACGTCCGGAGAAACCCTTGGCCTATCAAGACCTTCGCGAGTGGATCGCTGCGCTAGATCGTGCCGGCGAGTTACGGCGCATCCGCACTGAAGCCGATCCTATCCTGGAAATCACCGAAATTGCCGACCGTGTGTCGAAGTCGAAAGATGGCGGTCCGGCGTTGCTGTTCGAAAACGTGAAGGGCTATCCCGGCCAAAAGGTGCTCATCAACCAGTTCGGCTCGGCGAAGCGCATGAACATGGCCCTCGAGGTGGGCGCGCTCGGCGACGTGAGCGATCGATTACGGATGTTCATGGACGTGAAGTCGCCGCAGGGCATCATCGACAAGATCAAAATGCTGCCGATGCTGGCCGATCTCGGCAGGTTTTTTCCCAAGGTCGTTGATAAGGCGCCGTGCAAGGAGGTAATCAAGCGCGGAGACTTCTCTCTGCATGATTTCCCGATCCTTAAGTGCTGGCCGAAGGATGGCGGACGATTCATCACCCTGCCGTGCGTGATCACGCGGGATCCGAAAACAGGGAAGCGCAATGTCGGCATGTATCGCATGCAGGTGTACGACGGCCAGACGACAGGCATGCACTGGCAACGCCAAAAAGTCGCAGCGGAGCATTACCGTGAGCGCATGAGGGCAGCGGCGGTCGGTGCTTCGAGTGAGACCCCAAATCTCCCAATGGAAGGGAAATATGGGGCACAGATAACAAGTCGGGCGGCGGCCGTGGATATCATGGCGCGCTCGGGCGGAGGTTCGCGCGAGGTCGACGGCGAGAAGCCGACGGGACGCATGGAAGTAGCAGTCGCCATCGGCACCGACCCAGCACTGACTTTTTCGGCGATCGTTCCCGCTCCGCCGGAAGTCGAGGAATTCATGATCGCCGGCTTCCTTCGCGAGAAGCCAGTCGAACTGGTAAAGGCAGAAACAGTTGATCTGGAAGTTCCCGCGAACGCAGAAATCGTGCTGGAAGGTTACGTAAATCTGGAAGAACTTCGAACAGAAGGCCCTTTCGGCGATCACACAGGCTTTTATTCGCTTGAGGATCTTTATCCGGTCTTTCACGTCACCTGCGTTACGCATCGCCGCAATCCGATTTATGCGACGACGATTGTTGGCAAGCCACCGATGGAAGACGCCTATATGGGCAAGGCCGTCGAGCGCATTTTCCTGCCGCTGATGAAGATGACGATCCCGGAGCTCGTGGACGTGAATCTGCCGATCGAGGGCGTATTTCACAACCTGATGATCGTTTCGATCCGCAAGTCTTATCCGGGACAGGCGCGCAAGGTGATGAATGCCATCTGGTCGCTTGGCCAGGCAATGTTCACCAAATGCATCATCGTGGTGGACGAAGACACCAACGTGCAGAATGTCGGCGAAGTCGTATGGAAGGTGCTCAACAACATCGACCCCGAGCGCGACATACAGTTCACGCTTGGCCCTGTGGATTCGCTCGACCACTCATCGCGCCTACCCGACTTCGGATCCAAGATGGGCATCGATGCGACCCGCAAGTGGCCGACGGAAGGATTCACGCGTCCGTGGCCGGATGAGGTTGATTCGGATCAGAAGACGAAGGCGGCGGTGGATGCGAAGTGGGCAGTGCTTAGGAAGGATTTGGGGCTCTGATTAATACAAACGACGGCAACGACAAGCCGAACGTCAGCTCAGAGAGGCACGAGCGAAGTCTTCTCGCACTTCTATCTACGCTCTCGCGTCTACAGGAAGACTTTCCTCAAATAGAAGATAAACATCCCGAACCGTTCGATATGTAATGCGAAGGCTTACTTTCCGCCGCCACTCGCCCCAGCCTTCGCGTACTCCGTTTCCGCTTCTTTGAGTTTGTCCAGGGCTTGCGCAACGGTCATTTGCGGCACGGGACGGTAGTCGCTGGTCTGCTCGTCCTGCTGGATGTTAAGAGATTTCACCATCAGAACCTTCCCCGTGAAGTGCAGCTTCATGTGGGTCAGGTCCCAGTGATTGCCGTAGACCTGCGACTGCTCGATCATGAAGTCGCCGCCCTTGTCGAGCTTGCCCAGAAAGCCCCAGCCGAACTCCACGTCCTTGAACAGCGTGGCCTGCATGAGTGCCATGCGATATTGCGGGACGGCGATCTTCATGGTGCCCGACATTCCCGTGAAGACCTGCAGCTCGCGGTTCGGCGGATCCCACTTCGGATCGGGAGTGAATTTCAGAGTCACGATGTCCCCGTCTTTGCCCGGTTCGGTGCTTACATATTCGAAGTTGAAGGCATCGGGGATCGCACGAACCATTCGCCGTGCGCGCTGATCGTCGTCTTGCTGTTCCTTTTTCTTCTTCGCGAGTTCGTCTGGGTTGTTGATCAGACGGTTGAGACGGCCATCTTCTTTTTGGCGTTCGGCCTCGGTGAGAGGCTTGCCGTTGATTGCCACCAAGCGCCCAAGGACGACCTGCGGCGTTTCCACCATCTGCTTGGTTTCGATGGTGCCGTTCTTGGTTCGCTTCACATCGCGATACGTGAAGTGCTCTTTGACGGCTTCGGCCTGGTTCTCGTTCAGCACGGCCTTGCGAACCAATTCGCGGGGGTTCGCCTTCCAGTCCTGGTGTTGACTGAAAGCGGGAAGCGCTAACAGGCAGAACAGCAGCGCTCCTAT
>DASTGW010000692.1:0-6206 GCA_035718705.1 Terriglobales bacterium
GACTTGGGGCGTATGCCAAATCTCCGAAAATAAATCTCACCACAGAGGCACAGAGACACAGAGGAAACGAGGGGAAAACACTTGAGGTGGGCAGTCGTGGTGGAACGGAGGAGTTGCCGAGGGGGGTGCTTCGCGTTAGGAGGCGCGGAGCGCAGAGAAAGTGCATAGATGCTTCGCTGCGCTCAGCATGACCTTGCAGCTTTGGATTGCTTGTACCGAGGGCGCGGAGGAGTGCATAGATGCTTCGCTGCGCTCAGCATGACCTTGCAGCTTCGGATTGCTTCTTACACGTCGCTGGGCACTTCTTTCAGTCCCATCACGGAGGCCTCCTGTTGTGGAATGTGGAGGTCGGCGACGTTGACGTTGCCGCGATCACGGAGTCCGGTCAGCACGTCGTTGAGCACGTCTGGGGCGAGCGCGATGTCGTCCTTCAGGAACTCCACCAGTCCCATTTCGTCGAAGGTGCGTGCGTAGGAATTGCTGCCGTCGTTATAGGTGAACTGGTATTGGGGAACGCGGATTCCGGCTGCGTCGACCATTTCTCCGAGCGTGATGATGTGTGCGTATCCGGCCATAAGAAGTTCGATGTGCAGGGGCGTCGCGGAGGTTTTCCCCTACTCGCCCAGCCAGCTGCCTACCGCCCGCAGGGATTCGATGTGGTCGCAGACGATCTTGATGGCGGCGGTGAGCGGAATGGCGAGGATCAGGCCCATCGCGCCCCAAATCCATCCCCAGAAGAGCAATGCGACCGTGACGGCCAGCGGGTTAAGCTGCAGACGCCTTCCGAGGAACTTGGGATACAGCACGTTCAAAGCGAACAGGTGCAGTCCGACTACCGTGCCTAAGATAATCGCGAGCCCGCTTGAGTGAACATGGCCGAGACCGGTGATCAACGGCGGCAGGGCGGCGAGGAAGACGCCAAGGTACGGCACCAGGCTGAGGAATCCGCTGAGAAATCCGACGAAGTAGAAATAGGGAAGACCGAGGAAGCCAAAAATTACAGTACTGGCAGCGCCGATAAACAGGCCAACCAGAAAGTTTCCAACGATGAACGCCCGCACCATGTCAGTGATGGCGCCGAGCGCTGCATAGGCCGTGCTGCGATTTTCGCGATTGAAAAGCAAGACGGTGTTGACGCGTGAGTGTTCCTTCCAGGTGAGCATGAAGTAAGCGAGGAAGGGCACAAAAGTTGCAGAAAAGAAGAGCTCGGTAGCGGTGCCAACGCTGGAGAAGATAGAGTCGGACCAGTTGCTCTGCTGCTTCACCTTGATCGTGTTTTTGTCGGTTGCTTCCTGAGGAATGACCTGTTCGGTGGTTTTCTGAATGGTTTGTGCCTGGCGCCGCACCTTGCCGACGGTCTGCCTGATTTCTCCGGAATAGCGGGGAAGGTCCTGGGCAAAGTCGAGTGCTTTCGTATACGAAAGCTGTCCGAGGAAGAAGAGTGCCGCACAGAAGAGCAGGATTGCGATTAAAGCAGAAATCGCTCGCGGGATACGCATACGTTCGAAGAGCCGCGTCAGCGGTTCGAGAACGAAGGCCAACAACAGCGACACGAACAGGACGATAAAGACAAGTTTGGCGAAGTACAGGGCTGCGCCGGCGGCAACCACGGCAATGATGGTGGTGGCGGTGGAGTTCTGGCGAATAACCTCGGGCAGGCTCGGAGGACGGCCTTCCGGGGGAGGTGCCGGAGGGTTATTGTCGTGTAACTCGATAGGGTCAGCAGCCATGGATATCCACCTGCTTGGATGGTTCCTCCTATAATTGAGCTGTGTCGGATGTGAGCAGCTTTTCTGCTGAACCGCGTACAACCCGGCTGATGGGCTTAGATGTGGGGTCGAAGCGCATTGGAATTGCTGTGTCGGATTTATTGGGAATTACTGCCCAAGGGCTGGAAACGCTGCAACGCCGTAACAAGAAATACGACTTCCAGCAGTTGCGGCGGCTGATCCGCGATTACCACGTGGTGGAAGTGGTGGTTGGTTTGCCGAAACGGCTGAGCGGGGTTGACAGTGCACAAACAGAGAAAGTGCAGGAGTTTGCCGAGGAACTGCGCCAACGATTCGAGATTCCCGTGCACATGTGGGATGAACGTCTGACCTCCGTCCAGGCAAATCGGCTGTTGAAGGAAGCCGAATTGAGCATCGAAAAGAGAGCCGCCGCTGTGGATCGGATGGCGGCCGTGCTGATATTGCAGTCGTATATGGATGCAAGACAAAGTGCACAGCGGACCGTGGACAATGGTCAGTCCACACCGGAGTGAATTCTTACTTTGTTGCCCGCGAGCGTAACGATTGAAAAAACTCTTTAAGCTCTTTCTTCTTTTAGTCGTGATAGTGGCGGCATGGCTGGGGTGGGCACTGTTGCTGCCCATCCGCCTTTCCCAACCGAAGTTCGTGATCCTGAAGCCAGGATGGTCAACGCGCCACATTGCAGCGGAGCTCAAAGAGCAGGGAGTAATCCGCAACGGGCACGCATTTTTGCTCTATCACTACTTGATCAAGCCCAAGACGCTGAAAGCGGGCGAGTATAAGTTCGAAAATTCGAGTACGGCGCTGATCGCGCATGATCGCCTGGTCCGTGGCGACGTTTATGTCCACTACGTCACCGTTCCTGAAGGTTTCAACATGTTCGACATTGGTGACGCGATCGAGTCGGAAGGACTGGGCAAGAGGGAAGAGTTCGTCGATCAGGCGAGAAAGCAGACGGTTCTCATCAAAGATCTTGATCCGGATGCAACTTCGCTCGAAGGCTACTTGTTCCCCGACACCTACGGCTTCAGCCGCGCGCAAACGATGTCGGATATCGTGGCCATTATGGTCCGTCGATTCAAGCAGGAGGCGAACACGCTCGGCCTGAAGTCAGACGTGCATCGTATCGTGACGCTGGCGTCGATCGTGGAAAAAGAAACAGCTGCGAACGAGGAACGGCCCATGGTTGCCGGTGTCTATCAGAATCGCCTCAGGATCGGGATGGCACTGGATGCGGATCCGAGTGTGATTTATGCAGCGTTGCTCGACAATCGCTACCAGGGAACGATTCACCAATCGGACCTGCAGTCCGATTCACCCTACAACACGTATCGTCATGCCGGATTACCTCCGGGACCGATAGCCAATCCGGGGAAGGCATCGCTACAGGCGGCGATGAATCCAACTGCCTCGGATTACCTTTATTTCGTGAGCGATAACAACGGCCACCACCGTTTTGCCCGAACTCTCAACGAGCACTCGCGAAATGTTGCCTTGTATCGCCGGGCAGTTTCCAGCGGCACTCGTTAAATCTCCGAGTGACCTATACTAGAGGTTTGGAATCTAACTGTTCTCGAAGCTGATGGCTCGAACAAAACCATTCCTGCTCCCGGTTGTCCTGCTGGTTGCTATGTTCACCAGCGGGTGTCTTTTCCGCTCGCACAAGGTGCCGACGCGCATTACGGTCACCAATGTTCGGTCCGCGACACTTGCAGACCTTGAAAAGGAGATGAACACACAGGCGGCGGCGATCAAAACGCTGAACGCCACGGTGGATATCGACACCTCCGTGGGTGGGGCGAAGAAGGGCAAGGTCACTGATTTCCAGGAGATTCGCGGATATATCCTGGTGCGCAAGCCGGACATGCTGCGCATGATCGGATTGTTGCCGGTGGTGCGGAATCGCGCTTTCGACATGGTCAGCGATCCGCAGGGATTCAAGCTTTATATCCCACCGAAGAACAAGTTCTATGTCGGACCGCCGAACGTGACGCATCCATCGACGAACACACTCGAGAACCTGCGGCCAAACGTGATTTACGACGCGCTGCTGCTGCGTCCGGTCGATCCGAAGACAGAAATCGCGGTATTAGAGCAGTCGTCCGAAACAATTACCGACAGCCGCACGAAGAACCAGGTGGAGTTTCCGACCTACGTCGTCGACGTGCTAATGAAAAATCCGCAGGGACAGTGGTTTCTATCGCGGAAGGTCAGTTTCAGCCGCATGGATCTGCAGCCCCACAAGCAACAGATTTACGATTCGAACGGCAATCTGGTGACGGAAGCGACGTACGAGGAGTACAAAGATTTCAACGGCACCCAGTTCCCCTCGAGCATCAAGATCCTGCGTCCGAAAGAGGAGTACACGATCGGCCTGAACGTGCTGAAGCTCACGGTTAACGAGCCGCTGAAGGACGATCAGTTCGCGCTGGCGCAACCTGCGGGAGCACAACTTGTGCGACTGGATGCGAATGGAGATCAGCCGCAGCAGGCGCCGACGCCTGGTGGCGACGGCGAGAAGAAGCCCGACTGATAGACTAATTTCCGATGAATAAAATGATTTTGGCGAACCTGGTGCATCGGCCGGTGCGGTCGATCATCAGCGTAGTGGCAATTGCAGTGGAAGTGACGCTGATCCTGCTGATCGTGGGACTGTCACTCGGGATGTTGAACGACGCGAAGAATCGCACCGTGGGAATTGGCGCGGACCTGATGGTGCAGCCTCCGGGGTCGTCGAACCTGATTGCCATCAGCGGTGCACCGGTTCCGATCAAGATTGCCGATAAGCTGCGCGAGATGCCGCACGTTACGGTTGTGGCACCCGTGGTGTGGCAGCTGAATACGTCCGGCGCGATCGAGGCGATCTATGGCATCGATCTGCAATCGTTCGAAGCTCTGCGGCCTTTTCAATATTTATCTGGTGGTCCGTTCCAGGGGCCAGACGACGCGATTGTTGACGACTATTTCGCGACCTCCAAGAACGTAAAAGTCGGCGACACGATCAATATCCTGAATCATGATTTCCACGTTGCAGGGATTGTTTTGAATGGCCACGGAGCGCGAAAGTTCGTGCCCTTGGCGACCCTGCAGGATCTGATCGGCGCGCAGAACAAAGCGTCGGTCTTTTACCTGAAACTTGATGACGTCAGGAATGTGGACGCTGTGAAGCACGAGATCGCTGCGGCGGGGATGTCGCAATATATCGTGCGATCGATGGCGGAGTACCTGTCGATGATGACGGCGGGGAACCTGCCGGGACTGTCACAGTTCATCACGGTCGTGATCTGCGTGGCGGTGATCATCGGCTTCATCGTGATCTTCCAGGCCATGTACACGGCGGTGATGGAGCGAACGAGGGAGATCGGGATCCTGAAGTCGCTGGGTGCGTCGAAGCTGTATATCGTGAACGTGATTTTGCGTGAGACGGTGGTGCTGGCGATTGGCGGAATCATCGTTGGCATTTTGCTGAGTATGGCGGCGCGACGAGGGATTCACGCCAAGCTGCCGACGTTGCCGATCCAAATCCAGACAGACTGGATTCTGTATGCCATTTTGATTGCGATTGGGGGAGCCGTGCTGGGAGCGCTGTACCCGGCGTTTAAAGCGGCGCAGAAGGATCCGATTGAGGCTTTGGCATACGAATAAATCGCGAAAGTTAAATTCGAGAGCAGCTGCCCGGCAAAAGCCGGGCTTTTCTTTTAGGATAGGTGGGTGGACTCGAAGCTACGTTTTACCGATCGTGTTGCAAGTTATGTGCAGGCGCGGCCCGGTTATCCGCGCGAAGTGATCGAACTTCTGAGGGAAGAATGCGGGCTGAATCCGTCGGCTGTAGTAGCAGATATCGGTTCCGGCACGGGCATGTTGTCGCGCATGTTATGCGAGAACGCGCAGACCGTCTGCGGCGTTGAGCCGAACGAGGCGATGCGAGCTGCGGCACAAGTGGATCTCGCGGAGTGTACCAACTTCCTCAGCGTGAATGGCGCGGCCGAGAACACCACGCTGCCCGCGACCAGCATTGATCTGATCACGTCGGCGCAGGCGTTTCACTGGTTCAATCACGATGATGCTCGGCATGAATTCCTGCGTATCCTGAAGCCGAATGGCTGGACGGCGCTGATCTGGAACGACCGCAAGTACGAGGGCGACCCGCTAGCAGAGGGATACGAACGTGTGCTTGAGGAATTCGGAACTGATTACGCGCAGGTGAAGAGTCGCGGCAAGGCGACGCTGGAAGTTTTCGATCGCTTCTTCGGACATAGCGATCATCGTAAGGCGTCGTTTGCGAACAATCAGGCACTGGATCGAGAAGGCTTCGTGCAGCGAGTGACGTCGGCGTCCTACATGCCGAACGAAGGGCATCCGAGATATCGAGAGATGGTGTCGAAAGTCAAACAGCTATTCGATGAGCAGCAGCAGGGCGGGCACGTGGTGCTGGAGTACACGACGAACGTGTAT
>DASTGW010000693.1:0-3640 GCA_035718705.1 Terriglobales bacterium
CGGGCCACGAACCGCGGGCCACGAACCCCGCATAGTGATTTCCGCCCCGATATGCGCCTTCAGTCCTAGCTTTTCAGCGGCAAGATGAAAGCGCGCCGATCCATAGACGCCATCGCGATCGAGCAGCGCCATCGATTTCATGCCGAGCTTTGCGCACACGTCCACCAGTTCTTCCGGGATCGATCCTCCCTCGAGAAAACTGAAAGCAGAGCGCGCATGCAGTTCGACATACATCAGTCGTACTCACCTTCCACGAACCACGTACCGGCCAGCAGATCGCGATAGAGGCGATAAAGCAGTGACTCGTGGTTCGTGCCCCGTGGCTCGTTCTTTTTTGCGGGCCACGAACCACGGGCCACGAATGACTTCGTCCATCGTCCATCGTCCTTCATACTTACTGCGATGTCCCACTCTTCCCTCTCCCACGCCTGCTGGTTCCACCACTCGCCCGACGTGCGCCACGGACCCGTACACCAGGTGATGTCTCCATAGAACGCTCGCGTTACTTCTTCCAACTGCGCCAGATTCCGTGGAGGTCCGATCGCCACCGGCTTGTTGCGCACCACTTGCACACTGACCGGCTGCGGCGGACGAAACCGTCGCAACGCCGAAGATGGCCGCGAACTCTGTCTGCGCACCGTTTTTGTACGTTCGTAGTTCGGCACCGGCGGTGCAAACCGCTTCATGCGAAATGAATCAGGACGGTGCGTATCCACTACTTCCGGCGAGCCGACGTTCACCTGTCCACCAGCGATGGAAGTCAGTCGCGCGAGCGTGATTTCCAACTTCTGCGCTTCCGGGGTGAGCGGCAGGAACAGCCCACGCTGATCGAATCGCGGACGCACGGGGTCTGCACGCAGCCATAACTTCAGCACCGGAGCCGATGGCGGATTCGACTGCAAGTCCAGTTGCAACAATTTCAGGAAAGTTTTGTTGTCGAGCATCGGGACCGGCAGCTTGAGTTCGCGTTCAACAAAATCGCGGCGCTCGCCTTCCGCGATCTCATCGATAGGGATACCATCACGATCCACAGTAACCGTGGGATCAAGTTGCAGTCGGAGCTTGAGTTCATGCGTGGCAAGCGCGCGCGATTGCAATCGTCCGCATAACTGCTCCAGCATGCGGGAGAGCACGAACGCGAGCGGTTCGAGCAGATCCACGGGATACTCGAGTTCCATCACTTCTTCGAAATCAAGCATCGGTTGCGCGAGTTCGAGTTCTCGGTTGCCAGCGCCGCGTGCGAAATGCTGCCATTGCAATCCTGGCTGTCCGAGTCGTTCCACCACCGCAACTTCCGGCAAGGCTGCCAAAGCACTTAATGTACGCACGCCCCAGCGCTCGAGCGTGCCCAGCATTTCCCGAGTTGTCTCGGCTGACTGTTTCTGTTTCTTATCTTTAGTGGGGCCATATTGTGGCGCGATCAAAACACCGATTGGCAGTGGACCCAGCCGCGCTACTTCGCTCCCCGCCGGAATGAAAGTAAGCCCATGATATCCGCGTGCAGCATGCAGGGCGGCATCAGGATTAGCGGCGACAGCAACATTCGCGTTCAGGCCAGCCTGCTGACAGCGCCCGGCAAGATCGCCGGCAATTTTTTCCGGCGATCCCAAAAGCTGCTTCGAAGCTGAGATTTCAGCGATGACCGTATCGGGTGCAGTACGTTCCACACGCGACGAAAAAGCGCATACACAATCGAACAGCGCGGCTGAGGCGGAGCTTTCCTGCTCGAGAGATCGCTGACGTACAGCCCACCGATTGGCCTCGCAGGTATGCCGCAGACGCTCTTCCGCCTGCAACTCCGTCATCCCGGCATCGACTCCGACTGTACGCGCACGATCATTCGCGGCAATCACCGTCACCACAGGCCGTGTTCCCTGCACGACGGCAATCGCCTGTTGCTGAAGATCGGGTTCCAGACGCGCCAGCGCTTCGACCGGGAAATCGGGGATGTAAACGCAAACAAACATGATCAGCCCGTCCGTTTCCAAGTAGTCTCGGTCTGAAGATGTGTTTCAGCCGAGCGCACCGGCTTGCGCTCCAGCCGCGTTCTCGCCAACTCTACGTGCACCTGCAATCCATCGAGCAGGCGGACGTGAGGCAGCGCTTGCGGTTCACTATCCACCATCCACGGGCCACTTTTATTCGGTGCCGCCGCCAGGTTCAGCACCAGCGAGGCACATGTTTTGGCGCATGTGTCGCGCGCAATCACCAGCAGGATTGTCGGCGTGTTCTCTACCGCGCGACGAAAGCGGAACCACGACGTCAAGGGAATGCGCCGGGCCTGTTCGCCGGGAATATCGCCAAGATCGACGATAATCAGTCCAAATCCACCACTCTGAATCAGCAGATCCGTGGCCTTGAGCACCTGGTCGAGACGGTTCCACTTGGCGGCCCGTTCAGCGGCAAAATTGCGCGGACGCGCGGCGGCAGGCACTTCACGCGAAGCGCGCGGCAGTACCGCGCTCGGCGAATGCCACACGCGCTCGCTGTCATCTTTTTTCGTGAAGGCATGTCGCAGGCGGGCATCATAATTTTCGTGAATCGACCATGAGACGTTCTTCGCCGGCGGTGCCACACGATGCACGGTCGCCATCGATGCCGGGTTCTGCCGGATGCGCGACGTTTCCGTGAGCGCCTGTGGTAGATAAGCTTCATGCGCCTTCGCCATCGATTTTCGTTCCACATGAGGCGCCGCAGGAATCGGCCTCGCCTGCTTTTCGGACACAGTCGAAGAAGGGGTTGGCGGTTTGCTGCCGCAGCGTACCCACAACAATCGCTCAAGGCTTACGCCAGCCGCTTCGGCCGATGCCGGATCGAAACTGTCACTCGCATCGATGAGAGCGCACACCTCCTGCCGCCTGATTATTTCCGCCATTAACGACATCGCTATACTGGTGCGCCCGGACGAAACACCTCCCACCATTTCTGTGAGTGCGCCCCGCGGCACTCCGCCGGTCAACGCGTCGAGGGCTGGGATTCCGAATGGCACCATATCCGGCGCCGGACGCACCTCAAGCGCCGACGCCGGCTTCACTCCAGGAACAGCGATGGTGCTTTGTGGCGGACGTCGAACAGCAACATCGGCCGCAAAAGAAACGGGTGCGAACGCAGCAGACATGGTGAGTACCCTCGGAAGGAAGCGGGCGGGAAAAGAAAAAGTGAGAAGGCTCGCCGCGAGCTGCCGGTCCTGAGATCAGGGGCAACAACTGAGCGGGGCTGGCCTGAAAAGCCGTCCAGACTTTCGCTTTTTATTCGCCTTTCAATGGGATTCTGCTACCGCCCGGGCAGGTTGTCAAGATGGGGAAATTACCTGATTTTTGGCTGAATTTTTGAGGTTTATTCCTTGATGCGACTGTCGCCGGGCCCTTCCGGTGGCGAAAAAACTTGTTTGTTATAATTCAGAGGTTCGCAACGAGTGGCGCTATCGTCTAGGGGTTAGGACGTGAGATTCTCAATCTTAAAACCCGGGTTCGATTCCCGGTAGCGCTACCAAGCATTTATATCCAAAGCCGCCCATCGGGCGGCTTTCCTTTTGCCCTAATAAAAAAACGGGCCGCCGAAGCGGCCCGGGGGAGCGTGCTTGGTTAGAACGTGAATTTCGCAGCCAGTTGCAGGATGCGAGGATCACGTGTGCCAGTTA
>DASTGW010000694.1:0-4363 GCA_035718705.1 Terriglobales bacterium
GATCTCGTCGGGATTGAGGAACGTCCGCGAGTGAGGGAAAAGTCCCTCCTCCATGCCGACCAGGAATACCAGTGGAAACTCCAGACCTTTCGCCGAGTGCAGCGTCATCAGCGTGACCTGCGACTTGGCGTCGAACTGGTCGGTGTCGCTCACCAGCGCCGCGTGATCGAGGAACTCCTGCATGGTCTCGCCACGGTCTTTTGAGTCCATGGCGGCGTTCACCAATTCGCGCAGGTTCTCAATGCGCGCCAAAGCCTCGGGCGAATCTTCTTCTTCAAGGACCTTGATGTATCCAGTGCGGTCGATCAGGAACTTGAGAATGTCGGCAACAAATGAGCTCTGCTCGGGCGGAGCTTCGGCCGGTTTTGCTTCTTCCGTCTGTTCCGTGTTCGCGCCGAAGTTGAAGTCGTCTGCTGAGTTCGCCCCAAAGTCGAACGAGATGTTCTCGCCCTCTTCTACTTCGGGCGCAGCGGCCGCCGGTGCTTCGAAACGCTCTTCTACTTCGGAAGCGCTCTCGTCATCGCCATCGCCAAGCCACTTCTGGAACGTCCCCGTCAAGATCGCCTGCGCACCGAAGATGATGTCGCGGAAATTCTTGAAGGCCACAAGCGCGCGCGGCGGAAGCAACTGGCCTTCGATGGCGCGATTCATCGCCGTCCATAGTGACGAACCGGTTTCGACTGCCAACCTCTCCAGCGTGTCCATGGTGGTCTTGCCGATACCACGCGCCGGCGTGTTGATCACCCTCATGAACGCGATCGAGTCGTCCGGATTCTGCACGAGCTTCAGATACGCGATCATGTCCTTGATCTCCGCGCGCTCGTAGAACGAGAATCCTCCTACGACCGAATAGTTCAGCCCGTAGCGGCGCATCGATTCTTCAAACAATCGCGACTGCGAGTTGGTGCGATACAACACAGCAACTTTGGTATCGGGCTTACCCTCGCGCCGCTGATTGTCGAGGTACCGGTTCATGTAGTCGGCCACGAACAGCGCTTCGTTCTCACCGTCGGGCGCTTCGTAGTACCCGATCTTGCTTCCGCCCTCGCGATCGGTCCAAAGATTCTTGCCTTTGCGCTTGACGTTGTTTGCCACCACTGCCGACGCGCCCTGCAGAATCGGCTGCGTCGATCGGTAGTTCTGTTCGAGGCGGATGATCTTCGCTTCGGGAAAGTCGCGCTCGAACTCGAGGATGTTGCGAATGTCCGCGCCACGCCATGAATAGATCGATTGGTCTTCATCGCCGACCGCACAGATGTTGTGGTGCGCGCCGGCGAGCAGCTTGATCATCTCGTACTGCGGGCGATTCGTGTCCTGGTACTCATCGACCAGCACATACTGGAAACGGTTCTGGTACTTCTTTCGGACCGCTTCAACTGACTTCAGCAGCCGCACGGTCTCAAGCAGCAGGTCGTCGAAGTCGAGTGCGTTCGCCTTGCGCAGCTCCTGGCGGTAGATCTCATACACATGCGCGATCTTTTCTGTCTTCGGATCGCCCGACTGCAGGTACACCTCCTGCGGATCGAGCATGTGATTCTTCGCCCACGAGATTCGGCCGAGAATGTTGCGAGGCGTGAACTGCTTGTCGTCAACGCCGAGGCGACGAAGCGCACCTTTTACGATCTGCTGCTGATCGCTGTCGTCATAGATGGCGAAGTCTTTCGTGTAACCGCTGTTGCCAATGCGCATCGCCTCGATATCGCGACGCAGCGCCCGCACACAAAACGAATGGAACGTGGAAACCCAGGGCTTCGAGACCGAGAACCCGCCCGCCAGATGCTCTACGCGCTCGGCCATCTCCTGCGAGGCCTTATTGGTGAAGGTCACGGCGAGGATGTGGTCCGGCGATACGCCGCGCTCCTGCAGCATGTACGCAATGCGGAAGGTGATCACGCGCGTCTTGCCGCTACCAGCACCGGCAAGAATCAGCAGCGGCCCTTCGGTCGTAACTACCGCTTCGTGTTGTTGGGGGTTGAGTCCGTGAAGAAAATCCAAAGCTTGTCCTACTTCTTATCCAACCACAAAGGCCACTAAGTATCACGAAGGATTGTTGTTGTTTATTTACCTTCTCAACCTTCGTGTCCTTGGTGGTTAATGCGGTGTCGTTCTCGTCACACCCTCGCCCGGCTTCTTCATTTCGCGTCGCCGCTCCGAGCATTCCGCACAAGGACAAAAAGCCCGCAGGAAGTCCCACGAGTAAATGCCGTGTTCGTGGCCGTCGTTCCAACTGAACTGGATCGCGTACTTGCCCACTCCGCTGGCCTTCAACGGCTTCGGAGCCGCCTTGAACATCGGCAGGGCACCGGGCTGCGGCTTCACGGTTTCACCGGGTTCGCGCCCGGCCTTGGCTCGTTCCTGGTCGCACATGGCGCAGGGACAGGCATCGCGCAGGTACTGGAACGGGTAGTGGCTCTGATGGCCATCCTTCCAGGCAATGTCCATGCCGTCGCCGGTCGTTAGGTTCACTTTCACAGATTTCGGGTCAGTCGCTCCCGGGGCCTGTAGGGCTTTTACGGGCATGTAATCAGTATCGCATGATCGGCTGTGGGTTTTGGTGACGGCCAGCACAGGGGAAGAATTTGCCCAAATCCTGCTATTCCGCTAAAATCATAGGGTTGCAGCACAAGTTCTGAAGCTTTCTGAGGAAGTCATGGCACAGGTATGTCAAGTTTGCGGCAAAGGTCCGCGCTCCGGTAATAACGTCAGCCACGCCCACAATGTGACCAAGCGGCGCTGGAACATCAATTTGCGCCCGGTCCGCGCCAAGGTGCAGGGCTCAGGCAACAGCAAGAAGATGCGCGTCTGCGCCTCCTGCCTGCGCAGCGGCAAAGTCGTAAAAGCGTAGTTCCCGGACGATTTAGTTCGAACGCAAAGCCTCCGTGCGCGGAGGCTTTGTTGTGTTCCCCATCCAGCAGTATCTGTTTCCCCACTTCTAGCCAAGCTCTTTTCCCGGTACGATTCTGCGTTCTTTACGTCTAAAGGCGCAGTCAATCCATCAAAGGGCGTCCTACAAAATGCTCAGATCAGTCGCTTTCGCTATCCTCGTCCTCGGTTTATCTCTTGCGTCTCTGGCGCAGCCAACTCTGCCTCAAACGAAGCCCGGCCAATATCTGGACGGCTGGCTCAAAGCTTGTTCCTCCGGCGACCTCTCGCAGATGACGAAGTTGATTTCCGACAGCCTCTCCGATCGGGCTCTGAAGCGCGACTCGGCCGCGAATCGGGCCAAGGACGACATCACCGAGTGCACCCAGAGCGGTGGCTATCGACTGGTCGAGGTCCAGAAATCTGACGAAAAAAGCATCGAGGCTCTGATCGTCGGGGTGAAGACGAACGAGTACGACCACCTGATGTATGCCGTTGATGACCAAGGGAAGATCGATCGCGGCTTCTTGTTGCCGACAGATCCACCGGAATCGACTCTGCCCAAAGATCTCAGCGATGCCGCCCTGACTCGAGAGATCAAGGCCAACGTTGAACAAGCTGCCAAAACCGGAGCCTTCTCAGGAATCGTGGAAGTAGCGCGCGGCAACAGGGTGATCGTCACTGCGACGGGTGGATTTGCCAACACCGCGAAGAAGACGCCTCTCACCGGATCTTCCCAGTTCACGCTCGGATCCATGGGCAAAATGTTCACCGCAACTGCCATCGGGCAACTGGTCGATCAAAAGAAGATGTCGTTCGACGACACCGTCGGCAAGTTCTTTCCCGACTACGCGAACAAGACGGTTCGCGACAAGGTGACCATCGGCATGTTGCTGTCGCATCGCTCCGGCATGGGCGACTTCCTCGGCAAGCGTACACCCGACATGATGAAGAACGGCGTAAAGCGCGCTTCGGAATTCATGCCGCTCTATGAAAAGGACGAGCCGAAATTTGCTCCCGGCACCAGTTGGGCCTACAGCAATGCCGGGTTGGCGCTGGCCGGGGCGATCGTAGAGAAAGTATCAGGCGAGGCGTATCCGGATTACCTGCGCAAGCACATCTTCGCAGTTGCAGGCATGACCAACAGCGATCCAAACAATGTTCCCTTCACTGCACCGAACTTGGTAACGCCCTATACGAAGTTCACCGACAGCGGACCATCCAAAGATTGGAGCGAAGCCGAGCATGACATCGGCAGTCCGGCCGGTGGAGCAATTTCGACCGCAGACGATCTCATTAAGTTTGCCGACGCACTACGCAACGGCAAGCTCGTAAGCAAGGCGACTTTCAACGAACTGGCGAAGGTCCACACCGACACTCCCTTCGGAGACAAGTACGGCTACGCGATGGAAATTCACGACGTGTACGGACGAACGCTCGTCGGCCACGGCGGCGGCTTCCCAGGCGTGAGCACGCATCTCTACATGCTGCTCGATTCTCC
>DASTGW010000695.1:0-11717 GCA_035718705.1 Terriglobales bacterium
CGAACAGCGCCCATCGGACCGTTTTCGACGAACTTGCAAACCGTTCTGGCCATCTTGCAGATTTCCAGCATGTGGTCGGGGCGTGCCCGCGTAATCTCGATCGTCAGGTTCAGGACGCCGGCGATAGATCCGTCCGAGAGCCTGACCGGACATGCGAGTCGCACGGAGGGCGTGAGAGTTCCATGTAGTTCC
Source organism: Terriglobales bacterium (assembly GCA_035718705.1). Taxonomy (GTDB): domain Bacteria; phylum Acidobacteriota; class Terriglobia; order Terriglobales; family Acidobacteriaceae; genus DATMXP01. The sequence continues at coordinate 193 of DASTGW010000695.1, forward strand.
AGTGCCCCGATCACAGTGATGGGCACTCCGGCCGCAATCGCTCTGGCTGCCGAACTGATGCCGCGATAATCCTTCGACCAGTCGACGCCCGGAATGCGATGCTCCCGTCTCGCCATGCCGGTTGTTCCGGTCGAGTAAAGAACGATGCCGTCGCTGTCCAACAAACTCAGCACGTGAGGGAAGCGCTCGAGTTTTCGCGACAGGCGTTCGAACGCGCCGACGGTCACAGCCATTAACCGAGCGTTGCTGGCCAGACGGGCACTCAGGCTGGCGGCCGGTACCCGGCGAGGCACGCTTTGACGGCGTGACGGAGAGACAGCTTCGGCATCGATGATGACAGCATTCAGGCGGCGGAGCCGATTGTCAGCTTGAAACAATTTTGTCAGCCGCTGACGAACCTCTTTGAGCGCGGAATTTCGGGAGTCCTTGATGTCTGTGTCGGGAGGAATAGTGGCAGCTCCGCGCAGCTTGGACAGTTCCGTAGCGATGGCGCGATACACGCGGTCGGAGCGCCTTTCCCCGCGTGCAACTCTGCTGACGTAGGAAGGGTGCACTCCGAGCTGGCGCGCTACTCGTGAATAGAGACCGCTTAAGAAGAGAAGGTCGCTGGAATGATCCGGAGAGTCATTCACCATACCAAGGCTCGCTTTGTCCGGGTGCTTGCTAACACTGGTGTTACTTTTAAGGATTCTACAACAACTCAGGACAAGGTCAACTGAGGAATAACGTACAAGTTATCTTTTACACCAGAAGTAATTGTTAAAGGCGTCAAATTGCGCCAGATTTTCCTATCGGTGAATTTCTGACAGGAGCTACTTACGAAAAGCAGGGCAGCTGCTGTAAGGGCAATCGCTTAGCGCCAGAGTTATGTTATAGTGATGTTGTCATACTTTGTGACAACTTCTGATACAGAGATGTGGGAATGGTTTCGCGGCAAGGATTGTCTAATCTCACCGAATGGGCCCGTTGCATCGCTGAACTCCGAAGGAAGCTGCAACTCACTCAGACTCAGCTTGCTGAGCAGGTTGGAGTTACAGCTATGACAGTGTCGCGCTGGGAGCGCGGACTGGTGGAACCGACCGCGGGCGGATACATAGCCTTGGGCAATCTGGCCGAGCCGAAACGCTCTTGGTACTTCTGGCGCCGTGCTGGCTTGAATGAGGCCAAAGTTCGTAACGCGGCAAAGATCGTGGGGAATGGCAGGCCTCACAAGTAGCTGACCTCAGCCAGATCGGTCCAGGGCCAAAACGTAAGTAGCTGCCTTAAGTTTTGCGTCACATGAGATGCTGTACTCGTGCGACGACGTCTTTTCTGGATCATCTCGCGAACAGCGATATTCCTCTACAGCCGTTTTCCGGTGTTCGGCCGGCTTCGCGGAGCGGTCGCGATCGTCCGCCGAAACGGGGGCTTCCTGGCGATTGAACGAAGTGATGGACTAGGACTGGGCTTTCCGGGTGGTAACGCCCATCCCTGGGAAAGTGACGAGGACGCTGTGAGACGCGAGGTCAGGGAAGAAGTCGGGATCGAGCTTCATAGCCTACATTTCCTGTTCCGCTTCGAGAGTTCCGTCTTTTATCCCGTGACAACCGCAGTTTATGAAGCGGAGGGAGAAGGCAGAAGCTCTGGTTCCTGGGAAGGCCAGGTTCAGATGGCGACTCTGGACGAACTTGACGCGCGTATTATCCCGAGTCAACGCGCTATCGTGGAGTATCTGAAAGGTTTAACGCTTTCTGCCAGAAACCTCTGCGAGGAGTAGGATGTGTTCGTCTCGCATAGCAAGGTTGCCTGCTCCCAACTCCGGTTTTGCAGGCCGCATCTGAGAGAGCAGCGTCACTGCATGTGAGCTCGCTACGAGGTGCTTATGCTGCACAAGAAAATTCTATGTCTCTCATTGATCGCCCTGCTTCTGTGTGCGGTGGCGGTTGCACAAGTGTCCACCATTCCTAACGGGACGGAAATCAAAGTTCGGACCGATACCGCAGTTGTCGCAACTCCGGCGAATGCCGGACGGCGTTATGACGCGACAGTTTCCGAGCCGGTCAATGACGCCAATGGGCGCACGGTAATTCCGAAAGGCGCTCGCGCTCAGTTGACTGCCATCAAGGACGGCAGCAAGGTCGCACTCGACCTGACTTCCGTGAACGTTGATGGTCGTCGCTACTCGATCGCTTCGAGCTCTTACAAGGAGGGTTCGGTGGGCGCAAACAAGACCACCGCGAAGTACGCAGGCGGTGGGGCGCTCGCAGGAACGCTGATTGGTGCGGTTGCCGGAGGCGCGAAAGGCGCGGTCATCGGTGCGTTGGCGGGAGGCGCGGCTGGTGCCGGCGCGCAAGTGCTGACCAAAGGCAAGAAGATCAACATCCCGGCGGAAACCGAACTGACGTTCAAAACTGCTTCCGATCTGCAACTGCGCGCGGTGGCGAGCGGAACTCGTCGTCGCTAGATCAAGTTGTAGAAACAAGCCCATCTTCGGATGGGCTTTTCCATTTTAAGCAGACTTCCGCAACAAATCCTCGATCACGCGTAGCACTTGCAACGGATCGCCGCCCTTGATGGTGAAGTAGTCAGCGCAGTCGCTGATGTGTTCGGGAATGGTACCGGAGACGATCACCATCGGGATCGCAGGTTTCAGGCGTTTCATCATGCGGCAAAGTTCGTCCCCGGTAAAGTCAGGGAGATAGTAGTCGGAGAGAACCAGGTCGACATGGTCATGGCGAAAAAGTTCCAACGCAGCGAAGGCGGTGGTTGCTTTCTTCACCTCGAACCCGTGGTGCAGGTAGAACTGTTCTTTGGTGAACAGGACTGGTTCGTTGTCGTCGACGATCAGCAGCGTGAGGCCGCTAGAGTCTGGCATAAGAAGCCTCGTGTCCCATTGTCATCAATGGTGACTAGCTCAGATGCCAGCCTTCCGTCCACACGTTGGCCGATTCTCAGTTAGCTCCTGCTGTGTTTCTAGGGCATTTCGTGAGGGACGATGGGACGAACTTCGATAGAGCCGAAGCGGGCCGAAGGGATCCTGGCACCAATCTGCAGAGCTTCGTTAATATCCTTCGCTTCTACCAGATAATAGCCGCCTAACTGTTCCTTGGTTTCAGCGAAAGGACCGTCGCTGATCAGCGGTTTGCCGTCGCGAACGCGGACCGTTTTGGCCGTCGAAACTACATCCAGTTCGTTCCCTCCGCGATAATGGCCGCTCTTGGCAATGCTTTGGGTGAAGGCGCCGTACTCTTCCAGTAGCTTGCCTTGTTGCGTCTCAGGAAGGTCGAGCCACGTTTTTTCGTTGCTATAGATCAGCAGCAGATATTGCATTGAGATTCTCCTTTTGTTTTCACGACGCAGGCCGCTGCTCGAATTCGACATCCGTGCGGAAGAAAAGTTTAGCAATTGCAGCTATACTCCTTCGCGATTTCGAGGAGAAGAAGATGAGGGTTCAGTCGATCGCAGTTCTTAGCTGCATCTTTCTCATAGGTATTTTGGCAGTTGGCCAACTCGATGGAGGGTTTCAGCCGGCCAAGATCGTTTCGTTCGAGAAACTCGCCAACAGTATGCAACATCCGGAGAACAACGATCGCTACAAGATGGCGATGCGCCTGGGCGACACTCTTTACCTATGTCAGGCCAGCGGACCGGTTAAAGACTATATGGATTGGACCATCAACAAGGAGCTACCTGCCAGAGTCGATGGGAAGGTGATGCATGTGAAGAACTTCGACGGGCAGATCCTGCAGTTGACTATCACCGGGAAAAAGAAGCCGAAATAGTGCATTGCGCAAATTCGTGAGCTGTCCCATGGAATCAGCGATTTACGAGCAACCCCGGGTTTCGCTCAGATCGGGCGTTCTGCTTTCGCAAGAACAATTTGATACTGCCAGTTAGGACATGGCGCTGGGCTGCTCCGGCATTTATTAGCGGAAAGAAAAAAGAGGGAATTACAAACGGTTCACGCTTGGCTATGAAGGTAGCTATCGATCTCGCGTTCAATGACGCGGAGGGCGATCCTCACACCGGCCTGGACCTCAGGCGTCAAGCTCATTATGGAATCAAAGGACGCGGCTCCGATCAGGACTGCTTTGGCGGGGGGCGCTTGTCCAAAAAGCTCGGCCGCGGTCGCCAGTAGAGCGGGCGGCTCCATGCCGTGGGATGTGAATGCAGGAGAGAAGCGGTCAGGGATCACGGTGCTTACACTGACCTGGCCCGGCGGTACTTTCACGGAAGCATCCACGAAGATGACCGCCTGGGTATCGGCGACAGCTTCAGCCATCTCTGGATTTAACTGGTGGCAGGCCACGACCTGCACACGCGAATCGGGCTCGCACATCCGCTTGGCGACCTCTTCGGCCACAAGGCAGCCGACGCCATCGTCGCCGCGCAACGGATTACCGTAACCGATTACCAGCACGTTGGGCATGGGCAGCTGACCTCACACTCGAGTTCCCGAACCGGAAACACAATTCAGTGTGCAACGTAGGGAGCGGATTCGTAGTGTTGCGGATCACATTGTGGCGTGAGGTGAGCGGAGTCCCCGCCGGTAGGGTGGGCAGGACACTCGCAACCGCGACCTGGAACGCTGAATTCCCAATCTTGTATCCCGTTTCCAAATGAAACATCTTCTCGGGATTGTGAAGGAATCGAGCAGCTCGCGATTGCCTGGCATCTGCCCACGAGAGGAAGCCATCTCAGAGTTAAGTCCAAGAGTTACGAACGCCGCTTCGTGAAATCAGAAGATCTGAGTAGTGGGAGGAATTCGAACACATGCGAACACTAGGATTAAGTGCAGCAACATTGTTACTTTGTTTTGGAATAGCGTCAGCCCAGACATCGTCATCGTCTTCACAGCAGACGTCAGATACTAACGCCGCGACAACAAGCGGCTCCGCAGTGGGGAACGCGACCCAGCAGGAGCAGTATTCGGGAACGGCCCCCGGCCAGACCACGACCACTCCCGACAACTCCAGCAATCAGTCTGGAACGACGGCAACTACCACCACGAACGCCGGCAGCAGCGGCAGTTCGAACACGGCAGGGAACCAGACCGCAGCGGGTACACCGCAGAGCGGCCCAGCGTCGACGACGTCTTCCCCTGCTGTAAGCGACCAGACCAACTCCAGCACCGCGGGCAGCAATTCCACGACGAGCACCACGCCAGCGACAACGGCGACTCCGGATGCTTCGACCACGCCGAACGCGGGTGGCACGACGGCAGTTCCGCAGTCTTCTACGTCGTCTAGCAGCTCGACCATGGACCAGAACAGCACGACGACTGACCCGAACGCGGGCGCGGCTGCAGCGGGTGCAAACTCCAGCTCGCAAGCCACCAGCACCACTGGGACCTCTTCGTCCACGCCTGGAACCTCTGACATGAACAGCTCCTCGCCGAACAAGATCAACGATCAGAACTCGGCAGGAACGGCAGCGGACCAGAACGCCGGTTCGAACAACAGCAACCAGGGCGGCAACCTGCCGCAGACCGGTTCGGAGCTTCCGCTCCTCGGCCTGCTCGGCGCCGGTACCCTGAGCGCTGGTGTTTGGAAGGCTTATCTGCGTCGCAAGTAATTAGCGGCCGAAAGGCAAAGGCCTCCTCGAAATGAGGAGGCCTTTTGTTTTGCCTGATATTTTCTATGTGGATGTGATTACGTGCTGGGCGACCGGTTCGGTACCGATCTTGTCGTGCAGACCGAGCGCGACTTCAATCAGTTTGTCGTCTACTTTCTTGGTGACACCGAGTGCGTCCTTCAAAGGAATGGAGATGATCTCATTGCTCTTGAGGGCTGCCATCTTGCCCCATTCACCGCGATGAACCATGTCAATCGCGCCGATGCCATAGCGTGTAGCGAGAACGCGATCGAAGGCGGTTGGCGAACCTCCACGTTGAACGTGGCCGAGGACCGTGGCGCGAGTTTCGAACCCGGTGCGACGCTCGATTTCACGGGCGAGCACGTTACCGATTCCGCCGAGGCGCACGTGCCCAAATTCGTCGCGTCCGAGATCCTGCACGATGGGCGCAGAGCCGTCGCCGGTTGAGAGTTCGGCGAACTTGGCACCTTCGGCGACAACGACGATGGAGAAATAACGTCCGCGAGAGTGACGAAGCTTGAGGGCTTCGGCAACTTCCTCAATGTCGAACGGGCGCTCGGGAATAAGAATGACGTCCGCGCCGCCTGCCAAGCCGCTATACATGGCAATCCATCCGGAGTCGCGTCCCATCACTTCGACAACGATCACGCGATTGTGAGCTTCGGCGGTGGTGTGCAGACGGTCAATAGCTTCGGTGGCGATCTCGACCGCAGTGTCGAAGCCGAAGCAGAAATCGGTGCCGCTCAGGTCGTTGTCGATGGTCTTCGGGACTCCGATGACCTGGAAGCCTGCGTCGTAAAGCTTCAAGGCGACCGACATGGTGTCGTCGCCACCGAGCGCTACGAGGGCGTCCACTGCGTTACGCTTCAGGTTTTCAAGACAGCGCTGGATGCCACCTTCGCGCTTGGCTGGATTCGTACGCGAAGTACGAAGGATAGTGCCGCCGCGCGGCAGAATGCCGGCTACGCGCTGCAGGTCGAGCGGCTCAGTCTTGTTTTCGAAGACGCCGCGCCAACCTTCAGAAAAGCCGACAAAAGTGTCGCCATAATGAAAGATACCCTTACGAACAATCGCCCGAATAACGGCATTGAGTCCCGGGCAGTCTCCGCCGCCCGTCAGGACACCGATCTTCATTGTCGAATCCCCACAGATAAGATTTATCTTGCGATTCTATAAGGTTGAAGCGCATATTGTCGCGACACGAGGGATGACCAAAGCGCTTCGAATCACCATATAAGCCACACTTATGAGCACGCCTGAATTTCGCACCTATGATGAGTTCTTCGCCTTCTACCTGCGGGCGCATTCGCATCCCTCGAACCGCCTGTTGCATTTCACGGGCAGCCTTCTTGGAATCGCGGTAGCCATTGCGGCTTTTGCGCTACACCATCCGTGGTATGCGCTGCTTTGGCCCGTCATCGGATACGGCTTTGCCTGGTTCGGGCACTTCGTGGTGGAAGGGAACAAGCCGGCCACATTCGGGCATCCGTGGTGGTCGTTCCTCAGCGACTATCGGATGGTGTGGCTGATGATTACCGGACAGTTGGGAAGGTGGCTGAAAGCCAGTGATGAATCCCGTGCGTGAAGCAAAACCGGCTAAGAGGCTCATGCGTAGCGCATTGCTCTAAGTAATTGGTCGGGTTGACGACATCTCCCGTCTGCCGAAGAATCCCTTCAATTTCCGGCCCCAGCCAACCGGCCCCATCGAGAAACTCAAAAACACTTTTCACCTGATCTGGAAAGGATTGGTTTGTCTATGACCCAGTTTCGTTTGTCTCTGGCGATAGTGATTCTCGCCATGCTTGTCACCGTTGGTGCCAATGCACAGGTTTTAATCGCGGAAGCGAATCCGGCTGGCGCCGGACAGCAAGCGATCTTTAAAGTGATCGGCTCGTCCTCCGCGGTGTGTCTTGATTTGTTCCAGCTGAATAGCGCAGGTTCGCTGCTGACGGTGAGCAGCTACTATGTCGGTCCGCTTCAGACCGTCCAAGTGACTGCTCCAGCGCTTGCCGGTCTCAGGACAACGTCGGTTTTCGCATTTTCGTCCCCGCAGTCCGGTTCCTCGACCACCGCATGCAACAGCATTCCATCAGCGTTTTTAGCCGATGCGACACTTGCTCCACAAATTTACGAAACGCTCAGTGGCGGCAACAACGGGCCGGTGATCAGCGTTGTGCAGATGGCTGGCGCCTTCGCCATTGCCAGTAATTTCTGCGCGATAAACAACTCCGGAAACAACAATGTTAACCAAAGTGCTTCCAGCACGGGAAGCGGGAACGCCAGTGCCTCGTCGTCGATTACTTCCACAAACAATTTTTGCAACAACTTCTCCAATTCAGCCGCCGCCAGTTTCTTTGGTCCAGCCAATGGCAACAGCACGATCATTCAGGACTCGACTGCCATCGTGACCTTTGGATTCGAGGAAATCGGCTTCCGGCCGGCCGATGGAAGCGTTCTGACGACGGCTCTTGCCGGGTGCAGCTCGCCGTCCTTGCGTTTGGCGGGGGCAGCGGTAATCGTGACCTGTGCGTTGCCGTCTTCGGGAGGCAGCTTAAACACGCAGGCGTATTAATCGTTGTTTGTGATCCGAAGGCCGTCCACCTCGGGCGGCCTTTTTTGATGTGGGTGCCTAGGCGGACGCAGCAGAATTGATCGACGTCTCGGCAGCCTCGACATTCGGGAAAATTGCGAACAGCGTTTCTACTCGCGTCATCTTGAGGAGTTGCAGAACGCGATCCGTAACTCCGGCCAGCGCGATTCGACGTGCCTGCTGGGAAAAGAAAACGTGGGCATTCACAAGCGACCCAAGCGCTGAGGAATCCATGTAAACGACGCCTGAAAGGTCAAAGATGACAGCACCGGCCGGTACTGCCTTCCAGGCATCTTGAAAGGTGATTACGTGCTCGAGAACGAGCGCACCGGTGGCGGCGATTACCGTCGAAGACGGAAGACGTCCTGGTGTGACGCGAACTTGAAGCGGCTTCTCTAGCATGCCATCCTTGGGTTCTTTTTTACATCAACTCATGAGGAACAGCCAGATGGATGAGCTATTTCTTCTTCAAAAAGAGAGGCCGCCCATTGCTGGACGGCCTTGTTGACTTCTTCAGCTGAGTTATTTGCTCGCCTGTTGTCCGGGAGCGGCGGTCTTGAAGGGAATCGGCCCTTTCTCCGCCTTCTGACCCGGAGCGTTGCGTCCCTGTGCTGAATGCACGGAGAAGAAATACTGCGTGTTCGGCTTCAGGTTCTTGAGCTGGACGCGATGCGTGGTTTGTCCCCAGGCTTCCTGCGCAGTCTGGTTCAGGTTGTTCTGGTCGGTGCCGTACTTCACGATGGTTGACGCCGGCAGATTGGTCGACCAGGCCACCGTAGCGTTGGTATCGGCTACGTGCTCGACCACTGGACCATTCGTAATGTTCAACTGACTGCCGCCTTGTCCGGAGTTGGAAGCCTGTGATCCGCCGCTGGTTTCGAACGGCTGCGGAGGCGTATCTGCCGCCTGGCCGGGCGCGTTCTTGCCCTGCGCGGAGTGAACCGAGAAGTAGTACTTCGTGCCGGGCTGCAGGTTTTTCAATTCGACGCGGTGAGTGGTTGCGCCCCAAGGTTCCTGCGCGGTCTGGCTGAGATTGTTCGGATCAGTACCGTACTTCACCACGGAGCTGGAAGGACGATCGGTAGTCCAGGCAACGGTTGCATTGGTGTCACCAGCGTGCTCGACGGCGGGACCATTCACGATCTTGAAAACGTTGTTGCCGTTGCTGGAATTCGAAGCGGATTCATTCCCGCCCTTGGTGCTGAACTGCGAGACGTTGCTTTTGGCGGTGGTGTTGGTGCCTTGCGCCTGTCCGGATTCAACCTGGAAGTAGTAAGTCTTGCCGGGTTCCAAGTTCTTCACGGTTACACGATGGGTGAGTCCGCCCCAAGGCATTTGGGCCGTTTGAGACAGATTGCCCTGATCGGTTCCATACTTCACCACCGAACTGGCCGATACGTTGGTCGACCACGCGATGACCGCGGTGTTGGCGTCCGTATGTTCAACAACAGGTCCTTTTGTGATCTGCACAGCCGTTCCCTGCGCGAAGCCCAAACTCGCGAACAAGAACAAGGCTGAGAGCACGACGATTAGTTGAGTACGCGCTTTCATGTCTTGCCTCCCTGGTAAAAGTTGCCCGGAATACGGGCTGACGAAGGGTGCCCTTTCGTGAGTAAGATGCGGGATTGTGGGGGCGAGTGGTAAGCCCGGAGACTGACGAAACCTTACGAGCTGAGCTGGGTACTGGATAGGCAGGCACCTGATACAGGATACTGTCGCGCATGATTTGGAAAAGGATGGCCAAGGCACTTCTCTGGATCGGAGTTGCTGGGCTGGGCACATTGTCGGTGGCGACGATCGCGATTCGGCGCCATGAGCCGATCAGTGGTATGTGGTTAGTAGTTGCGGCGATCTGCTGCTACTCGATCGGATACCGCTTCTACAGCAAGTTTGTAGCGGCCAAGGTGCTGGTGCTCGATCCGCGCCGCGCCACCCCGGCCGAGCGTCTGGATGACGGCCGCGACTTTGTGCCGACAAACAAGTGGGTAGTTTTCGGACATCACTTTGCCGCGATTGCCGGACCGGGCCCACTGCTCGGTCCTGTGCTCGCCGCGCAGCTCGGGTATCTGCCAGGGACTTTGTGGATTCTGGCGGGAGCCGTTCTCGGCGGTTGCGTGCAGGATTTTGTGATCCTGGCGTTCTCGGTTCGTCGTGACGGAAAGTCGCTGGGGCAGATGGCACGCGAAGAGATTGGAACTCTGGGCGGAAACGTGGCTTTCCTGGCGGTGATTGCGATCATCGTGATCCTGCTGGCGGCTTGCGGGCTGGTAGTGGTGAATGCGCTGAAGTCGAGTCCGTGGGGATTCTTCACCATTGCGATGACGATGCCGATCGCCATCCTGATGGGATTCTATTTGCGAAGGATTCGTCCGGGAAAAGTGCTGGAGTGCTCGGCACTCGGGTTCGTGCTGCTGCTGGTGGCGATCTGGGGCGGGCAGGCGATCAGTCACTCGGCGTATTGGGGGCCAGTGTTCACGTTCGGCGCGTCGGCGCTCGCGCTGATGATCATCGGCTACGGCTTTGCGGCATCGGCATTACCGGTGTGGCTTCTGCTTGCGCCACGTGACTACCTGAGCACATTCGTGAAGCTGGGGACGATTGCCGTGCTGGCCGCGGGCATCGTGGCAACTCGACCAACCTTGCAGATGCCGGCGCTGACAAGGTTTATCGACGGGACTGGGCCTGTCTTCGCGGGCAGTGTGTTTCCGTTTGCGTTTATCACCATCGCCTGCGGGGCGGTCAGCGGATTCCATGCGCTGATTTCCAGCGGCACTACGCCGAAGCTGATCTCGCGTGAGACGGAAACGCGCATGGTTGGCTACGGCGGCATGATGGCGGAATCGTTAGTGGCGATCATGGCGATGATCGCTGCCTGTTCATTGCAGCCGGGCACGTACTTCGCGATCAACAGCCCGGCGGGCATCGTGGGGACTACGGCGGATGCGGCGGCAGCCAAGATCACGTCGTGGGGATTCGCAGTGTCGTCGAGCGATCTGGCGGCAATGGCGCAGGCCGTCGGCGAGAAGACGCTGCTTAATCGGACGGGCGGTGCTCCGGCGTTTGCGGTTGGCATGGCGCACATCTTTTCGCGCTCGCTGGGCGGCAATGCGGTGATGGCACTGTGGTATCACTTCGCGCTGATGTTCGAGGGCTTGTTCATCCTGACGGTAATCGACGCCGGCACGCGTGTGGGTCGATTCCTCCTGCAGGATGCGCTCGGGCATGTCTGGAAGCCGATCGGGAAGACCAGTTCGTATCCGAGTGTGCTCGCCACCAGCGCCATCATGGTGGCGATGTGGGGATGGTTCCTGTGGCAAGGAATCCACGATCCGCTCGGGGGCATTAATTCGCTGTGGCCGCT
>DASTGW010000696.1:0-3694 GCA_035718705.1 Terriglobales bacterium
CTCTTCCAGCGACATCCCCTGTGCACGACGCAATTCGATGAAGTCCACCAGGATGATGGAATTACGCACGATGATTCCCGCGCCGGCGATGAAGCCGATCATCGAAGTCGCAGTGAAGAATGCGCCCATCATCGCGTGGGCGGGAAGAATGCCAATCAGGGTGAGCGGAATGGGCGCCATGATCACCAGCGGGGTGGTGAACGATCGGAACCAGCCGACTACCAGGACATAGATCAGGACGAGCACTGCGGCGAACGCGATTCCGAGATCGCGGAAAACCTCGATCGTGATGTGCCACTCGCCATCCCACTTCATCGAGTAACGTTCGGTCGATGCAGGCTGAACCGCGTTATAGCGCTGCAATGTGTATCCGGCTGGCAGCGTCATCTTGTCGAGCGACTGGTTCATCTTCAGGATGGCGTACACGGGGCTCTCCTCTCCGCCGGCGACGTCGCCCGTGACATAGACCACCCGCTGCATGTTCTTGCGGTAGATGCTTTTGTCGATGGCGGTCCTCGTGGTGTGAGCCAATTCGCCAAGAGATACTTGTCCCCCGGACGCAGTGGGAATCTTGAGAGATTCGATCTGCTCGATGCTGGAGCGGTCAGCACGGCTGACGCGAACGTTGATCGGCACGGCCTCGCGATCGATAGGGATGTGAAGAAGACCTACGTCGGTTCCAGCCAGTGCAATCTGGACGGTGCGGGTCACATCCGCGGCGCTGACCCCATGCAGCGCGGCTTTATCGAGATCAACCTTCAGGTCATACTTAGGTTGCGGATCTTCCACATACCAATCAACGTCAACCACACCCGCAGTTTGCTTAAAGATCTGCTTGATCTGCTCCGCGACCTTCATCTGCCCGTCGAGATTGGGACCGTACACTTCGGCGACTAACGTCTGCAGCACCGGCGGTCCCGGAGGGACTTCGCTGACTTTGATTCGCGCGCCGAATGGGTCCGCGATCTTCACCAGTTCCGGACGAAGGCGGCGCGCAATTTCATGGCTTTGCAGCGAACGCTTATCTTTCGGCAGCAAGTTGACCTGGATGTCTGCTTGATTGGGTGCGCTGCGCAGGAAGTAGTGGCGGACCAGTCCGTTGAAGTTATACGGACCCGAAGTGCCGGAGTAGACCTGAAAGTTGGCAACCTCGGGTTGCTGCGCAAGATGTGCCCCAAGTGCCTGCGCCACGCGAGTCGTCTGCTCCAGGGGCGTGCCATCAGGCATGTCGATAATGACCTGGAATTCGCTCTTGTTATCGAACGGCAGCATCTTCACTTTCACGAGCTTCAGTGGAACGAACATGGCTGCGAGCAGCAGCAGTACGACGACGCCGATCAGGAACCCGTACCTTTTCTTCTTCTCCGCGATAAGCGGATTCATCGCACGGCGGTAGAGCTTCGTCGTCCAGCCTTCAGCTTCGTGATGATGTCCACCATCCTGTGAAGCGTAGTGGCGCAGTAACCGCAAGGCGGAGTATGGCGACACTACAAACGCGACGACAAGGGAGAACAACATGGCCGCCGATGCGCCTACAGGAATAGGCCGCATGTAGGGGCCCATTAGGCCACGAACAAAAGCCATCGGCAGGATTGCCGAGATCACCGCAAATGTGGCAAGGATAGTGGGATTCCCAACTTCGTCCACCGCTTCGACGGCGACATCGCTCAGCGATCTCCCCTTGTTTTGTGGCAATCGGAAATGGCGAACGATGTTTTCAACGACAACAATGGCGTCATCAACCAGGATGCCGATGCTGAAGATCAAGGCGAAGAGCGTCACCCGGTTCAGCGTGTAACCATAGAGATAGAACACTGCCAATGTCAGGGCGAGGGTGACCGGGATTGCGATCAGCACCACCCCGGATTCACGCCAGCCCAAAGCAAGTGCGATCAAAAGAGTCACCGACAACGTGGCGATAAAGAGGTGTTTCAGCAGTTCATCGGACTTATCCTTTGCTGTTTCGCCGTAATTGCGGGTCGTTGTGATATTCAACTCGGCAGGAATGACGTTGCCGCGTAGTTCGTGAATACGTTCCAACACCTTTTCGGAGATGATGGTCGCATTCGTTCCTTTGCGCTTCGCAACGGTCAGCGTCACCGCTGGATAATCACCGACATTCTTCGAACCGCCGCCTTCGCCGAAGAGAACGTAGTTCGATGGTTCGGCAGGACCGTCCTCGACATTTTCAACAATGTCGCGAAGGAACACTGGGCGGCCGTTCCTCACCGCAACCACAACCTGCTGCAGATCCGCCGCTGAATTCAGAAAGCGCCCCGCCTGAACCTGGAACTCGGTGTTGTACTGAGAGAAGCTTCCGGCGTCGGCTTGCGTGTTGGATCCCTGGATCGCGTTTACGACTTGCCCCGCGAAGATTCCGTACGCAGCCAACCGCTGGGGATCGAGCACAACGCGAATCGTTCGAGGCAGTCCGCCAATAATGTGCGTCTCGGAAACATCGTCGACCTGCTTGATGGTGTGCTCGAGTTCGGCTGCCACCTGGCGCAATTGGAAAGAATCGTAATTCTTTCCCCACAGTGTGAGTGCCAGGATTGGCACGTCATCGATGGATCTGACTTTGACCAGCGGTTGCGATACGCCTTGCGGGATCTGGTCGAAATGCGAGTAGAGCTGGTTGTAGGTCTTGACGATCGCGTCTTCTTCTTTTGTGCCTACTTTGAATCGAAGAATGACGAGACTCGCTCCGGGGCGGGAGATGGAATAGACATACTCGACGCCGGAAATCTGGCGCAACAACTTCTCCATCGGCACACTCGCGCGTTCCTCCACTTCCTGCGGAGTAGCGCCGGGCATGGAGACCATCACGTCGAGCATGGGAACGATGATCTGTGGCTCTTCTTCACGCGGCGTCTGCAGGACGGCGAAGGCCCCGAGCAGCAGCGCCGCCACGATGACCAGTGGCGTAAGCTTCGAGTCGATGAAGCCATGGGCGATTTTCCCGGCCAGTCCTCTCTCGCGGTCCATCACTGCGCCTCGACTCTCTTGCCGCCCATCTCGCGATCGCCGGGCGCGAGCACGATGGACTCGTCCGCACTGAGCCCGGAGAGCACTTCCAGATGATCATTCGTAGTCTGCCCAACGGTGACATAGCGCAGCGATGCGATCTTGTCGGATCCGACGACATAGACGGCCTTCAATGCACCACGATCCACCACCGCAGTTCGCGGCAGGAGGAGCGAATCACGTTCTCCGCGAGAAAAGCTCGCACGCCCGAATAAACCGCTGCGAAGAACGGGGCTCGACGGCAATTCGATTTTGATCTGGAAGGTGCGTGTATTCGGGTCGGCAGCGGGCACGATTTGCGAGACTCTGCCAGTCAGTTGCGTGTCTGGATAGGCATCGAGCGAAATGGCAACCGCCTCGCCGAGCCGAACAAATCGCAAGCTGGATTCATCGACGGTTACTTCAAGACGATACCGGCCTGTAGCTTCGACGGTGAGCAGGGGCATGCCGGGTGCGGCGAGCACCCCCGGATCCACCTTGCGTTCCGTGATAATGCCGTTAAAGGGAGAACGAATGTTGGTGTAGCCAAAAGCTGTCTGCGCCTGCATGACGGCGGCCTTGGCTTGTGCGGTACCAGCTTGAGCAGCCTCGGCGCGAGCCAGTGCACCCTGGTAGCGGGCTTTCACTTCGTCGTATTCCTGGGGACTGACCGACTTTCTCTGATAGAGCG
>DASTGW010000697.1:0-5730 GCA_035718705.1 Terriglobales bacterium
GGAATATAGTTCGAGACATGAGGTGCTATCCGCTCAACATTGATCAGATCCAGTGGGGTTCGGGTGTCTCGGAGAGTTCGGGGAAGACATAAGCTGCACCACGTGGCAGCTGAAGTTCGGAGCAGTCTTCAATAGCGTTAGTTCTCCGCTGACCGAATCTCTTGTCAGCCGTGACGTTGATATTGGAGTTCTGCGCGTTCCAGTGACTGCTTGGTGAAAAACCAGGAGCTCTTCGAGAAGTCTGCGGGCGGGCACTGGACGGTGTCGCCGCAACTGGGCGGGACGATGCCGTGACGAAGCGACTCAACCCGGCGACGGGAACAAGATAACCATTCAGTTAAGGGTGCAGTGCGGCAATGTCACTCTTTCCAAACAATACCTCAGACACGAAATCCCTCCATGGCGGAGGGATTTTAGGGTTGGTACATGCAGTGTACGTGAGCTATATCACACTAGTTAAGCCTCCGAAAAAGAGGCTAT
This sequence comes from Terriglobales bacterium, assembly GCA_035718705.1. Taxonomy (GTDB): domain Bacteria; phylum Acidobacteriota; class Terriglobia; order Terriglobales; family Acidobacteriaceae; genus DATMXP01. The sequence goes on from DASTGW010000697.1 coordinate 481, forward strand.
TTAGTCGTTTCTATCCTGCCACTCCTCGTACCATGCCATTTGGATGGCCTCCAACTTCCCTTCTGTCGACTTCGATGGATCGTCCACGAACTCCGGCAGCGACGTGATCATCTTGTGCAGGTCGGTAAATCGCACTTCCAACGGATTCTGATCCGGATACTTGTCCGACAACATCAGTCCCAAGTCTTCACTGCTATCCCACGTAAACTGCGTAGCCATCTTCTAATCTCCAATCGACCCTAGACAATCGACAATGCTTTAGTGGTGCTCTTCTGATACGTAGTTCCGATTCCATGCCGGAACTTCCACCACAATCTCGCCCGGTTTCTCGATGACCACCTGACACCCAAGACGTGAATTCAGTTGTAGGTCCGCGGCCATATCGAGACGATCGGCTTCATCATCGTCCATCTCGCTCAGGCACTCTTTGCCCTGCTTTACCCAAACGTGGCACGTTGTGCATGCGCAATTCCCGCCGCAGGCATGATCGAGGAAAACGTTGAAGTTCTCCGCCACATCCAGGATCGACTTCGGTTTCCCGTGATCGCGATAAGGAAGTTTGTCCAGTTCGAATTCGACCGTCTTTCCTTCCGGAAGAAACGTTACACGCGCGACATTCTGTCCCGGCGCTTCCACTGTGCTGGTTACTCCACCTGTTGCCTTCTCTTCTGCCATATCTTCTAAAACTTCCTTAATAGACACCACCATGAAAGGTCATGCTGAGTGCAGCGAAGCATCCATGCTTTACTCGCTTTTGATCTCCGCCGGCGCAAACGGATGCGGCGCACTCGGGCCTTCCCCCATGTCCGCCTCATCGAATGTCTTGCCTTTCAGCGCACTCGAGACCGCCGTATCCATCATCAATTCCGCTAATCTCATCGTTCCTTGGTTCAGCAAATCGATCGCTCTCCGGATCGCCCCATAGTCACTGGTCTGCATCGTATTCCGCAGATTTACTTCTTGCGCCGCGATCTCTTCGCGCTCTCTGCTGCTCAATGCTTGCCAAGCCGGCCCGCTACGTCCCTTTTCGAGTGCTGCCAAAATCGTGTTCGCCTCGTTGCGGGCCTCGATTACCTGCCGTTCTGCGAAGTCCTGCTCCGCAAAGTCGAACGAATCGATGAGCATGTTCTCAACCTGCTCATCCGTCAGCCCGTAACTCGGCTGCACTGCGATTTCCGCTTCTTTGCCACTGCGCTGCTCGCGGGCCGACACATGCAGTATGCCGTTCGCATCGATCAGGAACTTCACCTCGATACGCGGCAGTCCGGCTGGCATCGGCGGGATTCCTCTCAAATCGAATCGCGCCAGTGACCGGCAATCTTTCGCTAACTCGCGCTCGCCCTGCACCACGTGAACGGCCACTGCCGTTTGCCCTTCCACTCCTGTGGTGAAGTGCTCCGTCGCCGAAGCCGGAATCGTCGAATTGCGATGAATGATCTTTGCCACCACTCCGCCCAGCGCCTCGATGCCAAGCGACAGCGGCGTCACGTCGAGAAGCAACATGTCTTTCGTTGCCTCCGATCCTCCCGCCAGAATTTGCGCTTGTACTGCAGCTCCGAGAGCGACCACTTCATCCGGATTCAGATCGCAATGCGGCTCACGCTGAAACAGTTCTTTCACCATCTGCCGCACCCGTGGAATCCGTGTCGACCCGCCGACCAGCACAACTTCATCAATCTGCTTCGGATCGAGGTTCGCATCCTTCAACGCCTGCTTGACCGGGCCAATCGTCCTCTGCAGAATCGGCTCAATCATGCGCTCGAACAACGCACGCGGAATCGCTCGCTGGTAATGTTTTCCGCCCGGCAACCCAACTTCGAGTTCGACCGAATCGCTCGAAGACAAGGCGATCTTCGCATCTATCACTGCTTTACGAATCGCCTGCACGACCTCCGCATTCTTGCGGACATCCACTCCGAGATCGCCTTGGATGTCGTCCAGTGCAATCGCGATCAGTAGGTTGTCAATATCATCGCCGCCGAGGTGAGTGTCGCCATTGGTCGCGATCACTTCGAAGATGCCTTCGTGCAGCTTCAAAATCGAAATGTCGAATGTGCCGCCGCCCAGGTCATACACCGCCACGATTCCGTTCTTCTTCTGATCGAGCCCGTATGCCAGCGATGCCGCCGTCGGCTCATTCACCAGCCGCAACACATCCAGTCCCGCAATGCGCCCAGCGTCCTTCGTCGCCTGTCGCTGCGCGTCATTGAAATACGCCGGCACCGTGATGACCGCTTTCTTTACCGGAGCACCAAAATAGCGCTCCGCGTTCCGCCGCAACTGCCGCAGGATGTACGCGCTGATCTCCGGCGGGGTGAAATCCTTGTCGCCGAGTTTGATCCGCATCACTTCGCCCTGCTGTAAGTCCTCGGCGATGCGGAAAGGAAACAGCTTCAACTCGTCTCGAACGTCTTCCACGCCGCGGCCCATCAGCCGCTTTACTGAATACACGGCGCGGTCCGCCGTCTCGATCAAATACTTGCGCGCCGGATTCCCAACAATGATCTGGCCATTCGGATCAAGCGCCACCACCGATGGCAACAGGTTCGACCCGTCTTCCCCCGGGATCACAATGGGCTTCTCCCCTTGCATGAACGCCACCAGGGAGTTCGTCGTTCCGAGATCGATTCCTACAACTCTTTCTTCAGCCATGTCTTATCAGGCGCGAAGCGCCTTTTTGTCATTCCTCGCACAGCGAGGAACCGCTACTTCACCACCGCGCCTTACTCCAACACCTCATTCACATCCCTGACCAAATTGCGTATATAGCTCCGCCGATTCAGCAAATCCACCATCTTGTCCCGCGCCACTCGACGCTTCTCATCGCTCTCGGCCGCGTCCCACTCATCCCAATCGCGCTTCAACTCCTCGTCGAGCGCACCAAATTTCCCTTCCAGATTCTGCTTCGTCTGTTTTAACTCGCTAAGAAGATCGCCATCCACGTCGCCCATCTTCTTATTCATGCGCGCTTCTTCCAGCTGCATGTTCAATTCAAAAACTTCTTCCAGCAACTCCGGCGGCACCACTTGCTTCTTGGTTTGTCCCGACTGGCGTGCGCTCTCGGTCGCCTGTTTCGACTGCTCTTCCATCTGCACGCCTTCGAGCTTCAACAGGTACTCGGTGCGGCTGATGGGATCTTTCAGCGTGCGATACGCATCGTTGAGCAACGACGTCTTCTGCAGGCTCCAATCCTGCTCTTTCGTCGTCGCCCGTGCAAAGACATCCGGATGAAGTTTGCGGCTGAATTGATAGAAGTCCCGTTCGAGCTTCGACGTGTCCACGTTCAGTTTTCGTGGCAATCCAAAGAACGAGAAATAATCGGTCGGCGCAGCGGGTTGCAGCTTTCCACAGGAATCACAAAAATGTGCTTCCAGCATTTCACCGCAAGACCAGCAGGCCTTCTTCTCCTGTAGCACGTCCAACTGCACTGCGCGCTCGCCGTTCTTGTCTGTAACCGCCATTTTTCCGCCTTACACAACACAGCCCGGCAGCTACGCCGGGCCGCTACTTTTGTCATTCCGAGCGAAGCGAGGAATCCCTACCCGCGCCACGGCACTTACGCCGTAAAACTCGTCCCGCACCCGCACGACTTCTGCGAATTCGGATTCTTGAACGCGAACCCCTGGTGCATCAACGTCTCTTCGTAATCCAGTGTCATCCCGTGCAGGTAAATAAACGACTTCGGATCAACAAAGATCCGCACGTCGCCGAACTGAAAGATGCGATCGCGTTCTCGCGGCTGCGAGTCAAACCGGATGTTGTAGCTCAACCCCGAGCATCCTCCGCCCTGCACACCCACGCGCAACCCGCCCTGTTCCGGAGATATGTTCTCCTTCACCATCGCGGACTTGATCTTCTCGATCGCCTTTTCCGTGACGACGATCCCCTTTGCGGGAGCCGTCGCCTGCGCCGGACTGTCAGTTGTTGTGCTCATACACTCCAAGCCTTCGCCAAGATTGTTCCCCTGCCGAAGCTGCTCGTCTGTGACCTCTATTACAGGTCTGAAATCAATGGCCCGATCATCAATCGCCCGATCAGTCCCCGGCTTTGGCTTCCACCGGTTGATCAGCTGTGGTTGTCTGCTTCTTCTTCCAGTCGCTGATCGCCGCACGGATCGCGTCTTCCGCCAGTACCGAGCAGTGAATCTTCACCGGAGGCAGCGCCAGCTCCTTCACGATGTCCGTGTTCTTGATCGCCAGCGCTTCATCGACGGTCTTGCCCTTCACCCACTCGGTCGCGAGCGAGCTCGAAGCGATCGCCGATCCGCACCCGAACGTCTTGAACTTTGCTTCTTCAATCACGTTCGTCTCAGGATTCACGCGCAGCTGAAGTTTCATGACGTCGCCGCACTCGGGAGCGCCCACAAGGCCGGTTCCCACATCCGTCGAATTCTTATCCAGCGAACCCACGTTTCGCGGATTTGTGTAGTGATCCAATACCTTATCGCTGTATGCCATCCTCTTTTATCTCCTAAGCTTTTTGTCATTCCGAGCGTAGCGAGGAATCCCTACCGCCACGACCAGTGTTTTAGTGCGCCGCCGGCTCCGCCGCCCACTTCACCTTGCTCAAATCAATTCCTTCTTTCGCCATCTCGTACAGAGGAGAAAGTTCGCGCAACCGCGTTACCACTTCCACTAGCTTGTCCGCGACGTAATCCACTTCGGCTTCCGTGTTGAAGCGGCCGAGGCCAAAGCGAATCGAGCTGTGCGCCAGATCGTCACCTGTTCCTAAAGCTTTTAGAACATAAGATGGCTCAAGGGTTGCCGACGTGCACGCCGAACCGCTCGAAACCGCGACATCATTGATGCCCATCAGCAGCGACTCGCCTTCCACATACGCAAAGCTGATGTTCAGGTTCTGCGGCAGACGGTGCTCCTGCGAGCCGTTGACGTAAACCTCGTCCAGCCGCGACATGATGCGATCCTTCAAGCGATCGCGCAGCGCCGCCATCTTCTTACTTTCTTCCGGCATTTCCAGCATGCAGATCTCGCATGCCTTGCCGAGGCCGACAATACCCGGCACGTTCAGGGTTCCCGAACGCATGCCGCGTTCGTGACCACCGCCATCGATAATCGCCGACAGTTGCACGCGCGGATTCTTTCTGCGCACATACAGCGCGCCAACGCCCTTCGGGCCATAAATCTTGTGTCCGGTGATCGACGCGATGTCCACGTTCATCTTGTTCACGTCGAACGGAACTTTGCCGATTGCCTGCACCGCGTCCGTATGGAAGATCACGCCGCGCTCGCG
>DASTGW010000698.1:0-4034 GCA_035718705.1 Terriglobales bacterium
GCGCAAGCCCGACGCTGCCATCCTCATCGACTTTCCCGACTTCAACCTTCGCCTCGCGCGCGAACTGCATAAGCTGAACATCCCCGTCATTTATTACGTGAGCCCGCAACTCTGGGCTTGGCGCAAAGGCCGCATCAAGCAGGTGCAGAAGTATGTCAGCAAAATGCTCGTCATTTTCCCTTTTGAGGCGGATTTCTATCGTGACCACGGTGTCAAAGCGGAGTACGTGGGCCATCCGCTTGCGGACGAGCCAATGCCCGGCATCACGCGGGAACAGCTTGCGAGCGCAAATGGGCTCGATCCAGCAAAGACCTGGATTGCACTGCTACCAGGTAGCCGTCGCAAAGAAGTCTCTCTCAATCTTCCTGGGATTATCGAAAGCGCCAAACTCTTGAGAGGCGAATATCAGTTCGTTCTCCCGGTCGCCAGCAGCCTCGACGAAAGCTGGATTCGCAGCCTACTGCTACAGCGCTCATTGGCGGTCTCACTCGTCCACGATGCCCGCACTGCCCTGCTTCACTCGCGTGCCGCGATCGTGGCGTCCGGCACCGCCACAGTAGAAGCTGCGCTCATCGGCACGCCGTTTGTGATGATCTATCGCGTGACACCACTTACTTACGCGATCGGCAGGCGTCTAGTGAAACTCGATCGCTTCGGGATGGTGAATCTGATTGCCGGCCGAGAAGTCGTCCCAGAGTTCGTTCAAGACGCTTTTGTTCCGCGCACGGTCGCTGCCAAGGTCACCGAGATCCTCGCCGATGGTCCCTCTCGTTCGCAGATGCTGAACGACCTTGCCGAAGTCCGGCAAAAGCTCCATCCGCAGGGCAAAACCACAGCTGCCGACAAAGCCGCCGAAGCGGTCTTGACGCTGGTTGGCACGGCCGCCGCGGGCTCGTAATCCGCGACTTTTCTGCCGCTGCAGGGTGTAAGCTATTGAAGACACATCTAAAGGGCCCTGTCTGGAAATCAAAATTGAGCGGCTACTTAGGGGAGAACCATCACATGCAATCTGCACGACGTCCCCTGCGGCGTGCTTTAGCAATTACTACTATTCTGCTGATCAGCACCCTGGCCCTGTTCGCGGCGGAGAAGCCGCGCATCCAGGTGGAAGACTACGCGATCGACGCGGAAATCATTCCTCGCACTCATAAGCTGGTGGCCAAAGCCAAGGTAAAGTTCACGGCGCTCGACGACATCAGCGTCGCCACGTTCGAGTTGAACAACGCCCTTCGTCCCACCAAAGTCACCGACGCCGAAGGCAAGACCGTGGCCGCAGAGCGCAATCTGCAGGATTACACCATCCGTATCCCCTTGCCCGCCGGACTTGCTAAAGGCCAGAGCACGACTCTGACCATCGAATACGAAGGCACGTTGAACTCGGCGGATGAAAGCCCGGTACCCGGCGTGAAACTCGCCTCCGTCGGTGATGACATTAGCTATCTGCTCTATTCTGGTCGCTGGTTCCCCACGGTGAACTACGGCATCAATCGCTTTACGGCGACCATGAACATCACTGTCCCTTCGAATTGGACGGTGATCGCAAGCGGTAACGGAACCACTCGGCAGGGCGGCGTGGCAGTGGCGGAAGACACCACGCCTGCTCCGGGCAAAGAGGAAGCTCCGGTCCTGAAGCGCGGTGCTCGCAAAGCACCTGCCCGGAAGACTCCCGCAAAAGCTGTGCCTGCGCCTCGTCCGACTACTAATCCGAACGTTAAGACCTACACCTTCACATGGGACCGCGCAGCCTTCCCCGGAACGGTCATCGCCGGTGTATTCGAGGAGAGCAAGAGCAACACGGGCGGCATTAACATCACCGCCTACTACCATCCCGATCGCAAGGACAACATCGGCGAGTTCGTTGACACGGCCGGCAAAGAATTCGAGTTCTTCACCTCGCAGTGGGGACCAACGCTTTCGAACAATCTCAAGATCGTCGAACTGCCTGACGACACCGTGCCCGCTGCCTGGTCCACCGAGGTGGCGGCGCTGTCCAGCCGCGCCATGGCCGGCAAGATCAATTATCGCCTCCTGGCCAACACCATCGCTCACCAGTGGTGGGGATCGTCAGTCAGTCCAGCAACCAAAGGGGATTGGTGGCTCAGTGACGGGTTCGCGCGTTACGGCGAAGCCAGCTACGTAGAACAAGCCGCCGGACAAGCCGCCTATGAAGAAGTGACCAAGGACATGGAAGTCGGCGCGCTCGCCTACGACACCGTTCCGCTCTCAGGCATTTCGCGTCTCGACATGTTCTCGCCCGAATTCCAGTCGCTCGTGACTGACAAGGGCGCGATCATCCTGAACATGCTTCGCTCCGTGATGGGCGACGAAAATTTCAAAAAGACTCTGGCGGAGTTCGCGCGGCAATACCAGGGTAAGTCAGCGAATGTCGACAACTTCCGGGCCATCGCCGAACAGTTCCAGGGCGACAAGTTGAGCTGGTTCTTCACTCAGTGGCTCGATTCTACTGGCGCTCCTGAGTTCAAGACCAAGTACACGGTCTATCGACTCGGCGGACCAACCTGCACCGATCCACAGAAGTGCAAAGGCTTCCGTATCGTCGGCGAGATCGATCAGGATCTCGACCTCTTCCGTATGCCAGTCGAAATCAAAGTCGACACCGACGGCCAGAGCGAAGAGAAGAAGATCGAAGTGGTCGGCACAAACTCAGCCTTCACTGTCGAGACCTTCGGACGCCCACGTCGCATCCTGGTCGATCCCGGCAACAAGGTGCTCAAGAACTCGCCCGACGTGAAACTACGCTCGGCGATTCTCCGCGGCCAGGGCCTGGTTCAGCAGAACGACCTGGCGCAGGCGCTGGAACAGTTCCAGAAAGCGCTGGAAGTAAACAAGAACAGTTCGCTCGCGCACTATCGCATCGCGGAAGTGTTTTTCCTGCAGCACAACTACCAGGCAGCTGCGAATGCATATCGCGAATCGCTGAATGGCGACGGAGAACCGAAGTGGACCGAAGTCTGGAGTCACATCCAGCTCGGCAAGATCTTCGACATCACCGGCCAGCGCGAGCGCGCCACCAACGAGTATCGCCAGGCGTTGCAGACAAACGACGATACTTCCGGCGCGCAGACCGAAGCCCGCAAGTATTTGCAGTCGCCTTACGAGCCGAACAAGTCGAGTAGCAACGGCGATTAGCTAGATCCGATTAATGGGCCGCACGAACTTGAGTCCATCAAGCCGTGCGGCTCTTTCTTTGTCCACGTTCGCGCCGACGACGAGCACGTGAAACGCCTCGCCCATGCCTTCGGGCGTGATCAGGTGCTTCAACTGCATGGCGCGCTTGGCGTGTTCCTGCGGAAGCTTGCATCCTTCAAACGCCTCAGCAAACTGGCTTTCCTCGCCGATCCCGATCAGGAATTGTGATTGCGTCACCCAGGCCAGGGGCACGAGCCCATGTTCCCGTGCCGCATCCGCCAAGGCGGTGAAGTTCACGTGCACGGTGATGTCCTGCTCGCCCGGTGCGTCGTACGGAGAATCAGCAATCGTGTGTTCGCGGAAACAAGTGACCGTGCCCATGTGACGACCGGCGAACATCTCCTGCTGCACGTAACCGTAGTCGACGAATACGCCGTAGCCTTTTCTTCTGCGAAGATTTTCAGCGATACGCGCCACGTAATCCTGCGCGACCAGTGGCGCATCGACGCGCTCACCTTCCTGCGGCTCAACTGCGTACTTCTTCACGAAGTCACTCACCTGCTGTGATGGCGGAATGAACTTCTCCACGAAATGCCCATCGTGCGCATCAATTCTCACTTCTCCGCGATGATCGACCACCTCAGCCGGCAGCGCGTCGAAGAACTCATTAGCGAAAACGATGACGAACTCAGGCACAGCAGCAAACGCCTGTTCCAAGCTCTCATGCACTTCGCACTTTCCCGCCGTGATTTCGTCAGCGAAACGGTGTTTCAATCTCTCGCGCAGAGAAGCCGAAGTCTCAACCATCAGGTAGCACAGAGCCTTCCAAAACTCCGGAAACTTCTTCTCCGCCCAGGCCAGCACGTCCTGCGCGAACAGCCCTC
>DASTGW010000699.1:0-10703 GCA_035718705.1 Terriglobales bacterium
CAGTCTCAGTTCCCAGCCGCGACATGCGCGACGCCAGGCGAAGATCGTGAGTCACTTTTTCCATAACGGCCATCAGAAAGCCCGCCTATTATAAGGATTTATTGGAGAACACATAAGCCCAGCTTTGAGTCTGAGCCGGAAGCTGCGAAATTGCTGTGACCTTGCTCACTTTCGTCCGGTGACCTGAAGTCGACTTGGGCCAAGCAAATATCCTCACACGTCTAGCCTGCCAGAACCTGGTCCAGAACCACCCTCATTAACATTCACGAGGTCTGGAAATGGTGCATTCTGTTTCGCAGTGAGGATGGTAATGAAGCCCTTGTTTCTTGCTCTCTGGGTTGTGCTTGCGCTGGGCTCTGTGAGCGCGCAGCAGACTAGCTGGCAGCCATCGCCGGGCCATACACAACAGCTGATATGGCCAGGGGAGGTGCCTGATCCGCAACCCGTCGCCGGCCCGGAAATTGCTAAGACCACGGGCAGGGAGTTTCTGATTGCTGGCAGACCGTCGGTGTGGGTAACCAACGTGTCGCGACCAACCATGACGCTTTATTCGCCACACGGTAAGAATACGGGCGCTGCGGTCGTCGTCTTCCCTGGTGGGGGATATCAAGGTCTGGCCATCGATCTCGAAGGCACCGAGGTCTGTGAATGGCTGACGTCCAAAGGCGTTTCATGTGTGTTGTTGAAATACCGCGTGACAGACGTGGGAGCCTATCCGAAATCAGGGCCGTATCCGGAATCACCGATGGCATTGGAAGATGCGCAAAGGACAGTTGGTCTTGTGCGCTCCCACGCGGCAGACTGGCATATTGATCCGCACAAGATTGGGGTCCTTGGATTTTCGTCCGGCGGTCATCTGGTGGCCGCAATCAGCACACATTTTGCCAAGCGTGTGTATCCGGTCGTTGACGTCGCCGACAAAGAGAGCTGCCGACCCGACTTTGCCCTGGCTATCTATCCGGGCCATCTATCTCTGTCTGCGGCACAGTGGGATGCAAGGCAAGGCACCAGGAAGTTTCCGATACATTATCCAGCGACTGCCGACAAACAATTAGGGTTGAATCCTGATCTCCCTGTTACCCATCGGACACCACCGACGTTCCTGCTTCAGGCCGAGGATGACCACGTGGACAATGTTAACGATTCTCTGGCTTACTACATCGCGATGAAGAATGCTGGGGTCCCGGTGGAAATGCATCTGTACGCCCAAGGCGGACATTCCTTCGGACTGCGGCGCACCAAGTTCCCTATAACCGAATGGCCTCAGTTGGTAGAGACATGGTTGAGGACGATCGGGATGATTTCGGAATAACAGCACGAACACGCCGCTGGTTCACGAGCGGACAAACTGTGCCTTCAACAATTCGGAGACTTCCAAGCTTGGAAGTCTCCGAACTTCAGATCCGCAATTGCGAAACTGCTAGTCCGCCATCAAATTCTGCTGCTCTCTCTTCGCCCGCATCACCCGTTCCACCGAGTAAGACGCGTGCTTCACCGCCTGGTGATAGTGCCTTACATGCATCTCGCCGAGCAGTCCAAGCGCCAGGAACTGGACGCCGGCGATAATCAAGACCGCGGCAAAGAACAGCAACGGACCATGCGCGACCATCACGTCAGCGCCTTTAATAATCTTCAGGAACGCCATCCACAGCGCAATCGCCGATCCGCCAAACACGCCCATCATGCCCACACTGCCAAAGAAGTGCAGCGGACGATGAATGTAGCGCAGCAGGAACCGGATCGTAATCAGGTCAAAGAAGACGCGGATCGTCCGGCTGATGCCGTAGTGCGACTCGCCCTTCTCGCGATTAATATTCTTGATTGGAATCTCGACGATCGACGCGCCATACGCCGAGGCCAGAGCCGGAATAAACCGGTGCATTTCGCCGTAAAGTGGAATCTGGTTCAGAATTTCGCGCCGGTAGGCTTTGAACGTGGTGCCGAAGTCGTGGATCTCCACGCCGCTCAGTTTCGCCATGGCCCAATTCGCAGCCTTCGACGGAATACGGCGGAGCCACAGATTGTCGATGCGGACTTTGCGCCATCCGCTGACGACATCGTAACCCTGCTCAATCTTCTCCAGGAAGTTTGGAATGTCGTCTGGATCGTGCTGCAGATCGCCATCCATGGCAATCACGTACTCGCCCTTGGCGTGGTCAAAACCGGCTGCCAGTGCGGAAGTCTGGCCGAAATTGGTACGCAGCTTCACCACCGTCACGCGGCTGTCCACGTGGGCGATCTCGTTCAGCATCCCGAACGTACGGTCAGAGCTTCCATCATCCACAAAGACGAGCTCAAATGGCTCGCCCGCGGCTTCCATTACGGCTTTAAGACGGTCGTACAACTCGGTGACGCTGTCTTCTTCATTGTGAAACGGAACGACAATTGAATACTTCAACACGATGACATTATAAACGCCGCAAACACAAAAACGTTGTCATCTATGGGACAGGATCAGTGTGAGACAGAGTGTGGCGGGGCGGACATTACTGTCCGCCCCGTGGTTTCTCTTAGGCCTCACCGGCAATACCGTAGTACTACTGCCGACGCGGTCGCTATCCTATTGAGCTGTCGTGCCCACCTCGCCCGTTGAGCGGTTCACAGTCTGTGTTCCAGTCAGCGTCAACTTGCCCGACGACGCGTCACGCGAAAACACGGTTACGATTCCACCCTGTCCAGCGGCCGCCAGGTTACTCACGAGGACGTATCCGCTGGTAACGAGCAAACCAATCGCGTGCTCGTGATTTCCATTGGGGAGCGTTTGTACTTGCGTGAGTGCTCCGTTACTCCCGACCGAGAACACAACTAGCGTCTCGTCGTTCGGATCCGCCTCGTTGTTCGCTACCTCGTACAGGAACTTCCCTGACGGGTCGAACTTCAAGTTGAAGCCAACTAAGTTCGAGGAATTGAATGGCGATCCCTGGACCTCGCTCAGCGTTCCATTGGATCCCACCGAATACATCGCAACCTGCAGGCTATTCATGCCAGTCGTGGCAGCCACGTACTTACCGGTCGGATCAAGTGCGAGCGAATTCGGGATATTTGCCGTAGTAAGAGTCGCGACAACCGTTCCCGCATCCTGCAACGATCCATTGGCGCCTAGCGTGATGCGCTTGATCACCGGAGTCTTGAAACCGGTCTTGGGATTCCCATCCTGAATACCCACATAAGCCACACCATTCCCCGCCGCGAATCCAAAAATGCTTCCGTCCGTCACCGTCTGCATGTTCAATTCGGTCGGGCTTCCATTGTTGGTCGCAATGGCGGTGATGGTTTGTTGGGTCAGCGCGTAGATCGTCGATTTGTCTACTGACGTCCGCAGACTGCCGACAGCGGTAAAGGAAGTTCCGGTGATTGCAACACCACTGCCCTTTTGCGTTAACGCGCCGGTGTTCGGGTCGATCTGGAACGTGAATAGCTGTCCTGGTCCTCCAGCGCTGGCAAACGTCGCTACATATACAAAACCGTTCGCGACAGCCACCGGCCCGTACGAAGCGTCAGTGGATCCGCTGACTTTGAATGGCGATCCCGCTACCGGCGTCAAAGTGCCGGAGGAATCCAACTTGAACCCGAACGCTCCACCACCTTCGGTAGCGTCGGCAAGGTAAACGTAGTTGGCTGAGGACGTGCTCCCTCCGCCTGTTCCGCCACCGCCCGAGCCTGGATTCGAAGATCCTGCTGTCGGTGTTCCGGTTCCACTCGATCCTGAGTTGTTGTTGTTGGAAGAATTGCTGGTTTTCCCGCCGCATCCCACCATCCAGACGATCAACAGCAGCAGCACGGAAATACGCGCAAAAGCCGATACGAGGCGTCTGTGTCCCTTTTCCATTGTATTGGTCCCTTGGGGAACTAGATATTTCGATGGGCTTCTGTTCTGTACAGTTCGCCGCTATTGAGCAGCTTGCAATCTCTGGGACGGGAGCACATAGCACGGCTTCGACGAGTTCCGAACAGAGTTGCTCCTAACTCCAGCGTTTTGCGATTTGGGCAAACCTGCCGGAACTGCGGACGCATCTTGGGAGGTAGGCAATATTGCGTAACCAAAACAGAAGGATCTTCCATGCCTAAGCTTAAGTTTTTTGCCCCGCTGCTCGCGATGGCCCTGGCCCTACCGCTCTTTGGCCAGGACAACGATCGTGACCAAGACATTCCTCTCGCTAACGCGAACGATAAACCAATCGTTTATCGTGTCAACGTCGTCGAACGCACCACGAAGGCAATCGATTACCGCCGTAAGGGCGGCAACGTTAAGGTCGATCTGATCGGCACCGACCTCATGCCCGAAGCTCGTGGCTATGCAAAGGTCGACGATCATACCGGCCGTATCAAGATCGATGTCGATTTCAAGCACCTGAAGCAGCCTCAAACGCTTGGCCCGCAGTACCTGACCTACGTCCTCTGGGCTATTACGCCGGAAGGCCGTCCGCAAAACCTCGGCGAAGTTGTGCTTAAAAATCGCAAAGACACTGACTCCGATCTGCACGTGACCAGCAGCTTGCAATCCTTCGGCATGATCGTAACCGCCGAACCGTACTTCGCTGTTACGCGTCCGAGTAACGTCGTCGTAATGGAGAACGTAATTGGTCCTGACATGAAGGCCACTATTCAGCCCATCAATACGCGGTATGAGGTGCTGGATCGCAACGAATACAGCGTAGACATCACGCCCGCCGATCTTCCGGCCACCAACGCGGACAAAGACACTCCTCTCGACATTCTCGAAGCCCAGAACGCAATCGCGATCGCAAAAGCAACGGGTGCCAACGAGTACGCTGAAGCGAGCCTGCAGAAGGCTCAGGATCAACTCACGCAAGCCGAAAACGCGTGGCGCATGAAGAAGCACACCACGGAATTCGGCACGGCAGCCCGTCTCGCCGCCGAGGCCGCCGAAGACGCCCGCGTCATCACCATCCGCCGCAAGCGCGAAGAACAGCTCGCCAACGAACGCCGTCAGGCACAGGCCCGCACCGAAGAAGCTCGCGCTCGTGCCGACGCGGAAGCAAAGCGCGCCGAGGAAGCCCGCATGGATGCCGATCGTCAGGCCCAACAGCGTGAAGCCGCCGAGCAGGCTCGCCTTCAGGCTGACCAGGCTCGCCAGCAAGCTGAACAGGCGGCACAGCAGGCAGCTGCGGAACGCCAGGCTGCGGAGCAGGCCAAGCAGGAAGCTCTTGCTCAGCAACAGCAACTGCAGCAGCAGGCCGAACAAGCTCGTCTACAGGCCCAGCAGTCTGATCTCGCACGCCAGAACGCGGAAGCGCAAGTACGTGAGACTCGCGAACGCCTAATGCGCCAGCTCAACTCCGTTCTGCAGACGCGTGAATCCGCCCGCGGACTCATCGTCAACATGAACGACGTCCTGTTCGACACCGGCAAAGCCACGCTGAAGCCCGGCGCTCGCGAGCGCCTCGCCAAAGTCGCCGGCATCGTAATGGCCTATCCCGACCTTCATCTTCAGGTCGAAGGTTTCACCGATAGCGTAGGTGGCGACGAATACAACCAGCGTCTCTCCGAGCAACGCGCCGAAGCCGTTCGCACCTTCCTCACCGCACAAGGTGTTCCGTCGGGTGCCGTCGAGGCCCGCGGATTCGGTAAGTCGGAACCGATCGCGACTAACAGCACGGCCGCCGGACGTCAGCTAAACCGGCGTGTGGAACTCGTCGTCTCGGGCGAAGCGATTGGCCAGACCACTCAGGCCAACACCGGGTCGGCGAACGTGCAGGAGAACGGCACCACGCCGACCCCTCAGCCTCCACCGTCGTCGATGTCGTCACCAAACAATCCTCGTTAACCCACGGCTTAGAGCCGTAAACGAAAAAGGCCATCCTCACGGATGGCCTTTTTTCTGACTCGAGCTTGATGCCCATATCTGCCTTCTTTGGGCAGATGTGGGACTCGCAACCTATCTCTGCGTGGTCACCGTCAACGGCTGCTGCAAGCGGAACTCAAGCAGTGTCTCGCTCGGTACCTTCACCTGCTCGCCCTTGGTAATGACGTTGGTCGCCGCACCGGCGCCTGCACCAACGCCTGCGCCAATCGCTGCGCCGCTACCGCCACCGGCAATTCCGCCGATGATGGCTCCAATCGCCGCGCCACCGACAGACCGCTTTGCGGTGCTCGCAGTGCGTGAGCTTCCCTGCACTTGGTATTCGCCAGTGACCACCGGCTGACGCCTTCCATTGATAACGATATCTGTCAGTTCCAGCTTGAGCTGCGAGCGTCCTGCCAGTCGTCCCGATTCCTTCGACTCACTCAAGCGTCCGTACACATCCGCTCCACGCGGAGCAACCACCACGCCGTCCACTTCGAGCGGCTCCTGCAACGACGCCTGGAAGCGATCGCCAATCTGATTCTTTTCGCTGTCCACGCCGTCGATCATTCGCACGCTGACCATGGTTCCAGCCGGGACCGTGATCGTGTCGTTGTACCTGGATGACGAGCTGTTCGAAGGCGAACCCCCGCGGTCCACCAGCATCGGACCGTCGTCTGTTCCATTCAGCGGCTGGGTTGTCGTATTGCGATTGTCCGCCAGTGCTGGACGCGGAGGCGGGGTCACGCTTTTCGCGGTAGAAGAGTCAAATGTCAGCGAAACGATGTCTGCCGTGTTGTACCTTTGCACCGACGATCCCACTTGGAAGGACACCGTCGTTTCATCGCCGCCCATGAATTTGCCATTGATCTGGCTGCCGTTCTTCAGGGCAAGCGAGTCCGCCCAAACCACGCTTGAAGATACGCACAATCCCAGGAATGCTATTGCCAGCTTTCGCATGAAGCCTCCTTCGCAACTCAACGCGCACAAGTATGTATCTGCTTGATTGAACACAGCTTAACCGTTCAAAGTTGCGGATACCAGCGTTTGAGAAAAGAGACCTGTGGATTTCACTGGGACAAGCAAAGGCGCCCCTGGATTGGTACCTTCTAGTCGGCTGCGCTCGCTGTCCTGGAAAGAACTACCTCAGATTCGCTTCGTAACAAGGCAAATGCTATCAACTTCGCGAACACCGACTGCCTCTCAAGCTCGTAATGGCTGGGCATATAGCGACTCTGGAAGTGCGAAGCCAGAGATCCAAGACACCGGCCGTTCACGTCGAGAACTGGAACCGAGAACCCTGCCCGGATCCCGGAGTTCCTGGCCGCCTCGCGGCAGTCCACAAACAACGGATCCGTCCACATGTCCTCGACGATCCAGGGAACCCTGTGCAGCGCCGCGCGGCCACAACACTGAGTTCCTAATGCAACCTCAGTGCAACCGGCAACATAAGAATCTGGCAGATTGTGCAGAATGTAAGGCTTCAATACTCCGCGTGTCTCATCCAGCAGGTAGAGAGACCCCGAATCGCTGCCGACACTGGCAGACGCTGCTTCCACCAGGCCCCGGATTGCTGTCGTCGGATCGGCCGAGCTTGCTACATACTGCATGCCGGCCAGAAGAAACTTGGTTTCCTGTGACTCCACAGGACAATTATAGGAAATTTTCGGAAGGTCAACTGCGCGGTTTATACGACTTTTGACGCCAATTCAACTGAACAGAGAAATACTTTCCCGGAAGGAACACGGATGTTACTTTTTGATGTACTCCAGTCCGAAATCTCCCGGAATGTCGGCCGTGGGACGGCACTTTACCCGAACAATCTTGCCCGGGGTGAATACATTCGCGCCACCTGCCGTGTATGGAACCGCCACTTCCACCACCACGCCCGGGGTATAGTCCACCAGGCTAAGAAAGCGAACTCCGCCGCGCGACAGGTCGACCACGGTCACGATGTCGTCGGCAAATCCTTTTCGATGTAGGCAAGCCTTCGCGTTCTTCATGCTGATGCGCGTGTACTTGCGATCATTGGTCGTACGCCGTGGCTGCAGAAGCTGGCTGCGGACGTCGTACGCGCGACTGCCCACCACCACGCCGTTGTCGCCTACCAACTGCGGCTCATTCCACAGAGTCTCATTGCCGCAGTTCTCACACCGATGCGGAATCAGGTGCATGTTCTCGAACACCACCATTTCGATTTCGCCCAGGTGCATCACTTCCTGCCGGGAACATCGAGAGCACTGCAGCACCAGGCGCGCCACTCCCGAACCTTCCGTCAACTCCGGAAACTTCACATCCCAGAAGCCGATCGCAGGCTCGGTGAACTGAAATCCGTAGAGATTCGCTTCATCGCGGATACCGCACTGTCCAATCACCCGCGCTTCCAGCTTTTTATCTGCTCGAGCCAGAGTAATCCTACGTCCGGTCACGAGCGTCAAGGCCGTCATCAGCAGACCGCCGTCTCGCGTCACCACTTCCGTGCGAGCGTCGCCTTCAAACTCGTATCCGTTTTGATCCGTACCGGAAATGCGAAGCGAATATCCATATCGGATGCGATCGCTCTGACGGACGCCGGTGAATACGGGTGCGGTCGCTGTGCTCTGCGAATCCATGGACTCTTCCTGACGGGTACTTCGACCCAAATTTCCCTTTACTTGAATGTACTCTTAAGTATGGAAAGTATAGACGCCGGCAGTGCCATGATGACATGGTTCGTCGGTTGCAAACAGAACGGGAGTACCATTACCTCTGTACCGAGGCTGGCGGTTTTCCTGTAAATACTAGAGACACGAGTGTTGTTCAAACATCGCTAAGCGACCCCGACTTTACTGCTCCGGCGTTCCACCAGCACCGTGTCGCGCCAGAGTCCATTCAACTTGGCGATGTGCTTCCTTCGCCCCACCTGCCGGAATCCGCATGCCTCGCACATCCGCAAGCTGGCCTGATTTTCCGGGAAGATGCTTCCCTGCAGCGTCCATACGCCGTTGCCCTCGGCAAGAATGATAAGTTCTCGCAATAGCGCCCTGCCGATCCCCTGGTGCTGAGCCAAACCGCTTACATACACACTCACCTCAGCCACCCCGCGATAGCAGGCCCGCGCCGAAATTGGACGCAAGGCAGCCCATCCCACGACGACACCGTCGGTCCGCCTCGCGACGATCCGAGCGAACGGTAGATGTGCGGCATCCCACTCGCTCCAGGGTGGCGCGTCGGTTTCAAACGTCGCATTGCCTCCCAGAATGCCCTCGACATAAATGGACCTTACGACCGTCCAATCTTCCGGCGTAAGAGCATCGATTGTGAAAGCGGCCCGCACCATCGGCATGGTCGTCATGGGCCGCAGCTTATGACGGAATTCCAGCCGTTTGAAATGGATAGTTCCTATCGCCCCGATAAGCGGTTTTTATGGCGGGGGGCCGGATTCGGTCCAATCTACTTCGCGAACAACTTCGAAAACAATCCCGCTTTCTTCGACTTCTCGAACCCCAGTTGCTGTAGCCGCGCGTCTACCCCATCTTCGGACAGCGGCGTCGCATCCTTACGTAGCCGCACCATCTCCTGGAACCCGGTGAAGCGATCGATGCAGTAGAAGCAATCCCGAATGTGTTGCTCAGCCACATCGCGCTCGCGCCAGCTAACCTGCCCGTTCACAATGTTGTTGAAGGTCTTCAGCGGCAGGCACTGTTCTGTCCTCGTTTTCTCCGCCGCTTCGATCAAGGATCGTGCTGACACGTTGAACGCATCTGCTGTCATCGACGGAAACAGCTCCTTCAATCGTTGATCGGCAATCGCCTTCACTGCGTGCGCCGTCGCCTCGGCATTCGCCATCATCGGCCCGATCTGCTCTGCTGTGTAGCCTTTCACCACGAGCCACATCACCTCGCGCTCAACCACGTTCAAGTCCTTCACGACTTCTTTAAACTGATCAAGCGACAACTCCGGAACCGGCACTCTCGCCGCCGTTCGCCCATACCCAAACAAAATCTCGCGGAATGCCATCATGAATTCGCGCTCGTTCTGAAATTTGATTGACTTGAACCACGCGTAGTCGTTCGCACGCGCGCGCTCGAATACTCCAAGCACGTGCTGATCGATTTCCGGCTTCAGCACCGGAAAGTAGTGTTCGAGCAACTGTCTGTTAATGCCTGAATAGTCGCGGACAAACTCCAACCAACCCAGCCGCTCGCCGGCCGCGCAGTCCTCCGCCATCGTGAAGATTGTTCTGATTGCCATCCGTTTATTGAGTCTAGCAAAAACCAGGCACTCGGCGTGTCATCGCACAGGCGCAATCCCACTTTCCCTTGCATCCGTGATGCTTAGCATCAGTTTTACTTTTGAGAACGGTTTTTTATCGCCCACACAAAAAGTATCGATTGGACTCGCCTCTCCTTCCACCGCTACTCTCCGCGCACGCTGGTCGAATTTCAGGTGTCTCGCTCATTAGGGGAGTGAAGACATCACGGGGGAGAAAGTGAGCTGCACCCCATGTCACGCCTTTTCGCTCGGTTGTTGTCGGCTGTCTTCGCGTCGATTTTTGTTGTTCTGATCTGCGCAAGCGCCCCGGCCCAGGATGTCACAGGGACCCAGGATTCAGCCATGTCCGATCGCGTTCAACAACTCGAAAAGCAGCTCATCGAGCTCAAGTCTGAACTCGCGGCCATGAAGGCCAGTAGCGCACCGTCAACCCCGGCCGCGATTCCCGCTTCTGCGCCAGCGTCAAACGCGATTGCTACCCCAACGCCGTCTGACACCACGAAGTCTCCATCGCTCGCTTCGATCCTCGGCCCCACTTCGATTAGTGGGTTCCTTGACATGTACTACGGCCAGAACTTCAACAACCCGGCAAGTCGCAGTACCGGACTTCGTTCCTTCGACTTCACCAACAATCAATTCGCTC
>DASTGW010000700.1:0-7101 GCA_035718705.1 Terriglobales bacterium
GAGTAAATAACCCGTCCGCCGGGCGAAAGTTTTGAGAGCGCAGCACGAAGAATCAAGACCTGGCGTTGATGTAGATCGGTCAGATCCCTCGGTTGCAATCGCCACTTGATCTCAGGATTCCGCGCCAATGTACCTGTTCCCGAACAGGGAACATCGGCAAGGACGCGATCGAAATTGCTTTCACTGAGTTGTGTTGCGTCAGCGGTCATGACTTTGACATTCGTTCGCGATTGCAGACGTTTTTGCATCATGCGGGCGCGATGTTCGTGGATCTCCGCGGCCGTGATCGAAGATTGCGGGTTTCGTTCGGCGAGTATGGCGGTCTTGCCCCCCGGAGCCGCACAGCAATCCAGCAGTCGCTCGCCGTGGCCCACCAGAGCAGCAACGAGTTGCGAGCCTTCGTCCTGAATCCAGACGCGGCCATCCGTGAAGGCTTTCGTTTTTGTCACGTCTCCGCTGGCGATGCGGCGCGCACTGCGCATGAGGATACCGGGCTCGAGCTTGATACCTTCGGCCTCCAGTTCTGACAACGCTGAGTCGTCACCGAAATGAATGGCCGTCGACGGAATGGACTGATCGTGGGCACAGATCTTGACCGCAGCATCGAGATCGTACCGCTGCGCCCAGCGCTCCACCAGCCACAAAGGATGCGCGTGCATCAACACGAGGTCGGGAACAGTGATCGGACCAGGCGAAAGTGCAGGCTCAAAGACCTCTTTCTTCGCCAGCAGCTTGCGAAGAACTGCATTTACGAAAGGTGCTGCGGACGTTTTCTTCTTGCGCTTTACCAGCTCGACGCTGTCGTTAACAGCGGCATGGGCGGGAATGCGCTGCAGAAACCCGATTTGGTACGCCGCCAGGCGAAGCGATTCAAGCACTTCAGCGTCGAGCTTGCTCAGCTTTTGCGACGAGACGCTGGCGATAGCTTCGTCGAGCCGAGAACGCCAGCGCAGAACACCCATGACCAGCTCGGTGCACAGTCCGCGATCGGCAGTGGAAAGTTTGTCGAGACGCTCTGAGTGCAAAAGCTCGGATGCGAAACCTCCCTGCTCTACCTTGAGCAGGATATCGAGGGCGGCATCGCGTGCGGGGGAGAGCATGTTATTTCACCACAGAGGCGCAGAGAAAAAGGAGGTAAAGGCTCACTGTCCGAGCACCTCACCGGATTGCGGACGGTAGCCATTCAGGAAGTCGCGGGCGGTCATCCGCTTCTTGCCTTCGGGCTGCAGTTCCAGCAGTTCCAGCGCGGTGTGCTGGCCGCAGGAAATTAATAGCCGTCCCATCTCGATGCTGAGAGTGCCAGGTGCAAGCACGTTCGTCTGCTCCGATGGTTGGGCTGAAGTCACGGTCAGCTTCTTGCCTCGGTAGCTGGTGAAAGCGCCCGGCCATGGCTGGAATCCACGGAGACGATTCCATAAATCAGTGGCCGTACGCTGGAAATCCATCTGCCCATCTTCTTTCTTCAAAATAGGCGCAAGGGTAGCCTGGGAATCGTCCTGCTTCACTGGATGAACGCTGCCGCCCTCCAGTCCTTGCAGTGTTTCCACAAGAATCTTTCCGGTCAGTTGGGCGAGCCGGGGTAACAGGGTTTCAGCAGTATCTTCCGGCAAGATGGAAATTTCGCCCTTCAGCAGCATGTCACCGGTATCGAGACCGGCGTCGATTCGCATGGAGGTTACGCCCGTGACAGTCTCGCCCATGGCGACCGCCCACTGGATCGGCGCGGCCCCGCGATATTTCGGCAGTAACGACGCGTGCCCATTGATGTTGCCAAAGCGTGGCAGATCGATCATCCATTGCGGAATGATGCGGCCATAGGCGACAACCACAATGGCGTCGGGTGCGATCTGCTCGAGACTTGTACGGAATTGCGGGTTGTTCTTGATTTTCTCGGGCTGCGTGACTTGGATGCCGCGTTCAAGAGCAAGCTGCTTCACCGGCGTGGAAGCGACTTGCATGCCGCGTCCGCTGGGGCGATCCGGCTGCGAGACGACGAGGGGAATTTCATGACCGGCGTCGAGCAGCGCGCGCAGCGAGGGAACGGCGAATTGCGGAGTGCCGCAGAAAACGATGCGCATAGCGGTTAGCTCCGTTCCACTTGATCAAGTACCTTGCCCAGTTCATCGCGCTCATTGACCTCGAGCATATGACCCTGCTCGTGAACAGCGCGGAGTACGAGCATCGATTCGCCAAGGAACTCAGTCGACATTCCAGCGATGTGCTTACTTGCGCGGTCAATTTTTGCACTCAGTTCGAAAGCGCCGCGATCTGCTAGTTTGTCTCGCAAGGCAACCAAGTAATCATAGAGCTCGCGATTGCTCGCCAACTCTCTGTTCACTTCCATTCTCCCGCGCGCTCGAGTTTGCGGATTTTGCGGCGCATGAGGTCGCGCTTCAGTCCACTAATGCGGTGAATATACAGCTTGCCGTGAAGGTGATCGATTTCGTGTTGGAACGCACGCGCCAGCAGCTCTTCTCCGGTCTTCTCATACCAGTTGCCCTTCGCGTCCTGCGCTTTGATGGTGGTCTTTTTCGCACGCGTCACGTTCTCCCGGAACTCGGGGATGCTCAGGCACCCTTCCGACTGCGATTGCTTCCCTTCCATGCGAATGATCTCGGGATTAATGAGCACCAGTTTTGCTTCTGGATCTTCCTTGAAGGTCACGTCGATCACCGCGATGCGCTTCGAAATACCGATCTGCGGCGCGGCCAAACCAACGCCGTGCGCAGCGTACATGGACTCCCACATGTCCTCGATCAGCTTGTTCAGTTCGGGCGTATCGAACTCGGTGACAGTTTCCGCCTGTTGCTCCAGGACCGGATCGCCATATTTCACGATTGGATAGATCATCAGTAATTTCGAAGTTGTTGGCAGTAGCCCTGGAAATTTCTTTTTACTTCGGTCATTGAGTCGCCGCCAAATTTCTCGAGCGCACAGCGCGCGATCATCAGGGCGACCATAGATTCGGCGGCAACCCCGGCAGCGGGAACAACACACACGTCGGAACGTTCGTAAGCCGCCTTCACCGGTTCACGTGACGCAAAATCGACGGACTCCAACGGACGCCGTAGTGTCGAGATCGGTTTCAGATATCCGCGAACGAGAATGTCCTCGCCATTCGACACGCCGCCTTCGAGTCCACCAGCGCGGTTTGACTTGCGGCGGAATCCAGTGTGGTGTTCGCCGTTGCCCTCGGCGTCGTAGGTGATCTCGTCGTGGACGGCCGATCCCGGCGAAGTTGCAGCCGAGATGCCGTAGCCAATCTCCACGCCTTTGACCGCCTGGAGCGACATCACCGCTCCGGCCAGCAAAGTATCAAGACGCTCATCCCAGTTCACGTGCGTGCCGAGGCCCGGCGGAACGTTGTGCGCACGAACTTCGAAGACGCCGCCGAGTGTGTCGCCCGTCCGGTAAATGCCATCGACTTCGGACTTCATTGCCTGCTCGGTTTCAGCGTCAACACAGTTGAGCAGGATTTCATCGCGTGAGTTGAGCTCGACGATTTCTTCCCATGTCGCGTCGCGCTTCAAAGTCGTGGTCCCCACGGTGACGACATGGCTCAGCACTTCGATTCCTAGTTCGCGCAGGAACAACTTCGCGACCGCGCCACCCGCTACACGCGCCGCGGACTCGCGAGCCGACGCGCGCTCCAGAATGTAACGAGCCTCGGTGAAGTTGTACTTCAGCGCGCCAGCTAAGTCGGCGTGTCCGGGCCGGGGAGACGCAACCCGTTTATGCTTCGACGGATCGCCTGCCTCGACCGGAAGCGCTTCCTGCCAGTTCTGCCAGTCGCGGTTCTGCAGCAGGATGGCGATGGGCGATCCGATGGTTTTTCCGTGGCGCACGCCAGAGACGATGTGAGCAGCGTCGCGCTCAATTTTCATGCGTCCGCCGCGCCCGTAGCCCTGCTGCCGCCGCCAAAGATCACGGTCGATGAAGGCCTGGTCCACGGGTACTCCCGCGGGCAGACCGGAGAGCAGCGCGACTAGGCTTTCGCCGTGAGATTCCCCTGCTGTGGAGAAGCGCAACATAGAATCTTTGATTGTAATCGAAGGGCAGAATTGCCCAACAGTGAGAAAGAAAAAGCGCGGGCAAAGTGCCCGCGCTGGTAACCGCACACTACCGAAATTAGGGCCGCCTCGGACGCGACGGACGCGTGCCCGGAGCGGAAGGCCCACTCGGAACCGCTGCTGCGGGTGCAGCTGAGCCCGCTTCTGGCGCGATCTGGTCGGCGGTGACATATTGGGGCTCGATGTCTACGGGAATGCCCTTCAGTCCGTCGAGTGCCTTCTGCACGTTGGGGCGAATGACAACCAACTCGTCCAGCATTTTCTTGGCGGCGGCGTAGTCGCCATTCGCTTCCAGCATCAGCAGGGTGTTCGTGAGATCGCGAACAGCAGTCTTGATCTTCGCAAAGTTCACGGCGAAGGTGCCGTCGGGGTTCTGCACGAACCCGCCGTGGTCCATCAGGAAGTTGAACTGGAACGCCATCCCTTTGCCATGTGCCTCGCTGATACCGAACCGCAGAGAACGGAAGGCCGACGCCAGGAACGTGTTATATAACTGGCGCTGTGCAGCCTCATCCGACTTCATCAGGCCCTGCAGCTTCATTTCCTTCGCATGATCCATCATGTACTGCAGTGCGAAGAGGCCGGTGGCATCGGCCTTTGCTTCTTCGATCGAGGAATAAAGCTCCTTCAGCTGCTGGCGCGGCGAAGTCGTCTTGCCGTTCAGCTCGATCTGTTGGGGACCGAGCCCGTGCATCAACTCGTGCGCCAGGATGTGAGTGAAGAACGGTTCAAAGGCGATATCGGTCTGTGCCGATTTCGAAAGCATCTTCTTCGCGATCGGAATCAGCACGGTCTTGAACTTGGCTTCCTGAATGTTTTTCAACATCACCCGTTTCGAGCCTTTTTCGTGGACCACGCGCTCATCGTTCGGCAGGTTGTAAGCAGCAGTCTGCACGCCGTGATCGCCGTCACCGGCGCTGTAGACCGAGTTCACCACGCGGATCGCCGCTGTAGCTCCAAGTTTCGGATTGCGGAATTTCGGATCTTCTGGAAGGTTATTTTCGATCTCCTGTAAGTGCGCGGTGAAGGCCTTCAGCTTGTTTGTCTCCGCGTCATCGCGCAGCGTCACGTAAACCTCATACGCTGCCTTGTAGTTGAAGAGCTCGTCGTTGTAGGTCTCGTAGGGACCGAAGGTGAGATCGATGGGCGCGTCGAGATCCATCCATGCGACGTCGCTTTCGTAGTAATTGTTGGAGAGGAAGGCGTCTGCGCGGGTCTCCAGGAAATGCTTTAGCGTGGCGTTGTCCGTGAGGCCAGCCGCTTCTTTCAGGAGCGCAGCAGCCTTCTCCAGTTCAGGCTTGTACTCCTCGCTGAACGGAACCAGTTTCAGCTTGCCCTGATCGTCGCGCCGAACCACGGTGAAGAATCCGGTGGCTTCGGCCTGCTGGTCTTCGGGAAGCGTTTTCACCCAAGTCTCGAACTCGGCCTTCGTCATGTCCTCGGGATAGAAGTTTGCCCCCAGCGGCTTGCGCTCAGGAACTCCTGGCATAAAGGCCATCTGCTCGTCGAGCGCCGACCAAGGACTCTTGTTGATCCAGTAATAGTGAGCTCGAGCTTTGCCGAGCGGCGAGGTGTCGGCTTTCACCTTCTCCCACGTCGCGAGGTCGTCTTTCCAGAATTGCTGCATGAATAGTGGGTTCACCAGGCGCGCGGCTTGGACGATCTTTACCAGCGCCTGCTGGTCGCCTTTCGAAAGCTTGGTCGTATCCACGCGGATCGGCGTAGGCGCGAAGCGCGCGGTCATTTGCTGGAGCTCGTTTTGATCAGGCACGTGATTGGATTCCTTAGTTTGCGCGAGCGCACAAAGGGACAGCAGGGGGATGGAAATCAAGGTAACGATATTACGCATAAACCCTCGGTGTACGAGTAGTCAGACTCGACTATTGTAAACAGGGGCGAAGCTAGGGGTTAGCGGTTAGGGTTAGCAGCTAGGGGATAGGGATCGGGGATAGGAGTTCCGGATTGGCTCGGACGGCAGACCGAAAACCGAGAACCGACGACCGAGAACCGCTCTTGCACCTTTGTTACAGCCTCTGCCCCGCCAATTGGTGTACCATCCGCGATAATCCCGGAGGACGCATGGGCTACGTTGAGCAGAACCTGATCACCGACGAACAGATCAAGTATGAGACGCATCTGCATTGGGTGATGCTGCTGGTGCCGGGAATCATCTCCGGATTTTTCTTTCTGTTGGCGCTGTACCTGTTCAGCCGCGCGTTCGCGCATCGTGGCTCGGCCGACGCAACCACGCTAATCATCTTCGGCGCCGTCGCGATCGCGTTTGGCGACCTGCCTATCCTCACGGCAATTATCCAGCGCAAGGCTTCTGAGTTCGCGGTGACGAACAAGCGCATCATCCTGAAGGTCGGTGTCATCCGCCGCAAGACAGCCGAAATGTTTCTCGAGAAGGTCGAAAGCGTTGGCGTGGACCAGGGCATCGTCGGACGAATGTTCAACTACGGCGAGATCACCGTCCATGGCACCGGCGGCACGGCCGAGCCGTTCGACAAGATCTCACATCCGCTCGAATTCCGCCGTCAGGTGCAGGAACAGATCGCGGCTCTGAGTGGAAAGGCGGGGGCTGCGGGAGCGAGATGAACGCTCAAATGAGCGGAACCGAAACCCTCTCAAATCGGAAGCCGACATCCAATACGCGACTGATCGTCTACAGCGGGTTGTCCTTACTCTTGCTAGCCTACTGCCTCGCAGGCGTGATAACAGCGATTTGGCTTTCCGCTACTCCGAACTTCCCGCACGAGCGAGCAGTCCGTGATGTAACCGTTTGGGCTATCGGCACGTTCTTTTGCATTGCCCTCGCCGGATGGTGCTCGGTGATAATTTGGAAGCGCTTTAAGAAACACCAGCATTGATCACAAGACTTCCCTTTAGCACTTCATCCCCATCCCCTTCGCCAGAAACTCCACCATCGGCGCCATCTTCCGGCAACCCTTCACAAACTCGCCCATGAACTTCGGCGAACAGATCTTCTCTTCATTCAGATCGATCAGCAGCAGGAAGTCTTTGCGCTTGA
>DASTGW010000701.1:0-7268 GCA_035718705.1 Terriglobales bacterium
GAAGGGGAGTGATTCCCCTTCTTTTGTTCTCGCCGAAGTTTGATTAGGCGGCCCACATGCCGAAGCGTAGCTTAACGCCGCGATTGGCGAGAACGCGTCGGAAACTAAGCTCTACGACGGATTTCGCTTCAGGCAACGAGAGTGCTGGTACGACTGTGATGGTTCCCAGCAAGTTGGCCAGGTCAAGATAGGACTGGCGCACCTTGTAAAGGAAGTCGAGAGGATATTCGGGCTTACGCGCACGGGCAGCTTCCGGATCAGCATCGAGAACAAAGGCGATGTCCGGCTGGGGAACGATCTTTGCAGCTATCTTTATGTAGGCTTTGGTCAGTGGATTCTCGAGCGGCAGGTTCGCCAATTCGTCGTGGATGTAGCGATCCATGATGATGACGTCGGCCCCTTCCTTACGGGCGTGCCCGATCACTCGGGGAAGGTGCAGCGCGTCAAGACCATATAGTCCATGACGCAGAGCGTTCACGTGCCATCCGCGAACATTTTTATCTCGACGATTGACCGGTTTGCCGGGCTCGCCCACTCCAGATTCACTCTTGAACACCTTCTTCACAAATCCTTCGCGGTACCGCGAGAGAACAACCACGTTGTCCCAAAAAGTGAGGATCGTGGTTTTGAGGCCGTGCTGTTCCGCAACGGATTTGAGGTTGGCGATTTGTGTGCTTTTGCCGGCTCCGTCCATGCCGGAGAAGCTGATAATGATGGGGCGAGAGAGCTTCATTTCTTCCAGAGTCCTATATCGCTGGTTGACGATTTTGACGTGAAGAGGCGCGGATGGGATGTTCCCATCCGCGTAAGTCGCTGTTGTCGAATAGCTACGGAGTCTGAGCGGCGGCGCGAGCACCAGGAGGAACGCTCGGGGAGCTACGCGACAGTCCGTATACGATGCCAGCAGCAGCGCCGGCAGCAGCGATGGCGCCGAGCTTGATCAGCAGCGAACGACTCTGATGCTGCTTCGCGGGAGCGATCGCGGTACCAGCGGGCTTGGATGCAGTGCCGCCCGTCGTTTTGCCCGCTTGTGCTGCAGCCGCGCCAATAGGGGCTTCCTTGGGTTGGTTTTGATTCTGTCCCTGGTTCTGGGATTGCTGCTGCGTTGGCTGAGTCGTCGAGCTGGGCGCGTTCGGAAGTTCGTTAGGCTTCAAGGGACCTTTGCTGGGATCCGGTGTAGCGCTTTCTTGCGTGGTGCCGACACCGTCCGGAGAAGGCGCGGTCGTCTGGCTCTGCTCGGGAACAGGTTGAGCTTGCGGATCAGAAGTCGCGGGGGTGGTTTGATCCTGCGACGACTGATCCTGCTGCTGCGTGGCAGGCGCGCTGCTCTGCTGTGCTGCCGCGAATTCCGGCCCGCCACACAGGACGAACGCGATCACGGCAACCATGAAACGGGTAATCCACTTGGGACTGCTCATTTTCTGTGCTCCAAGACACTCTTACTTTGGTTCGGTAATCGCAGCCTTGCGTGCCGCCACTACCTTTGCGTACTGGGCCGCGGTCATGGCCTTCTCAGGAAGCGGCAGTCGGGAAAGATCGGTGTCTGGATCGTTCCACAGATGCTTCAACCTGTTGTTGATGTAGCGCATGATATTGCTGAGGCTGTGATGATGCCAGCAGACCTCGTTCATGCGGGGTGACATACCGAAGAACACCCGGAAGCGCGTATGCAGGGTTTCAGGGGCACCCAGCATCGCGGCGGTGAGCCGGTGATTGCCCTCAATGATCGTGACCACTTGATCGAGGTCCACGCCGATCAAGATCACCGAGCTAACGTCGTGATCGAAGCGCAAGCGGTAGCTGAGCGAGTGGATCTTAGAGATGAAATCTCCGATCTTGCCGCTGAACTTCCGGGTGCGGATATTGGAAACAATGTCAGCCAGGCCGAAGCTGCCGCTGGCAATCTTGCGCCAGTGTGCGCGAGGAAAGACGCGCAGGC
The DNA here is from genome assembly GCA_035718705.1 of Terriglobales bacterium. GTDB lineage: Bacteria > Acidobacteriota > Terriglobia > Terriglobales > Acidobacteriaceae > DATMXP01. The sequence goes on from DASTGW010000701.1 coordinate 1,940, forward strand.
GATCGAGGTCCTCGGGGTCGAGCTGGACTTCCCACCATTGCGTATCGGGTGGCAACTCGCGCCACATGTGACCGCGACGGCGGAACAACAGGGCCCGGCGAAGCATATTGTCTTCATCGTTGGTGACGTCCGCGTCGAGCACAAGGTGCTCGAACTTATCGCGGTCGCGATGGAATTCCTCCTGGTAGAACTCGTTCTTGAGGAATTCGGCGATCACCTCGGATTCGGTAACGCGCCGCAGCTTTTTCATGCTGCCTCCTCGAAAACGGCCTCCCGATGGAACCGGAAAAAGGGGACCGATACAATCATGAGTAGTACAACCATGAGAATCAGCTGCACCACCACAACCTGGTGCAAGCTGGAGTGGAAGAAATTGATGCCGAGCACGATGGCTCCGCTGACCACGAGTTGCATCCAGCCGGTGTTGGCGATACGCCGTGACATTTCGTATGCCATCAGCACCACACCGAGCGAGTAGCAGCCGGTCGCCGCAGCGTACAAGCTCATCAGCGAATCCATGCCGCTGCCGATTTGGAATGTAGGTCCGAACACCGTTCGAAGAATGGGCTCGGGGAACATGGTGAGTCCGACGATGAAGACAAGGCTGATGAACAGCACCATCACCAGCGGAACGACGAGAACGGAATGACTTTCGTCCTTCTTTTGCGCCCCCGCCGAGATAGGGAACATCGCGCTGACAACCGACCAGGAAGCGAAGTAGATCACGCGGCCTACGAGCGCAATGGCTGCATACAAACCCGCCTGATCGCTGGTGAAGAAGTGTTTCACCAGCAGGATGTCGACGTTGTTGATGATCACCTGTCCGGTGAAGAACACAATCGCCTGCATGCCTTCATGGAAAGAAGCAGGGAGTTCTGAAGCCGGATGCTTCTTCAATTCCTGCGGTACGGCAGGGAAGAAGTAGGCCAGAACGACAGAAAACGAGATCGCGGCAACCGCACCGAGAATCCCGTACCCTAGTTCGACCAGCACAACCGCGCCGACGAACTTGGCGCTTGCTTCCAGGATGAAATTCCAGCTCAAGCGCTGAAAGGAACAGGTCCCCTGGAGACCGCCGCGCTTCACGCCAAGAGGAATGTAGAAGGCAATTCCCAAGGCGAGAAGAATGACGATCCAGGGAGAGGGTAGGTTCAAGTAATGAGCCACTACCCCACTGCTCAGGATTAAAGCCGATCCGATCGCAACTCCGACGCGCCAAGCACGCTTATTCAACAACTGATAGACAGATGATTTTCCACTGTCAGTCTCGTTGCGTGCCACGAACTTGGCGCAGACAAGTTGGAAGGAGAGGGTGATGGCGGACACGAGCATCAGCAGCGTGACTGCTGCGGCTGCGTGTCCGAAGTTGGCGGGACCCAGCAATCGGGCGACCGCGACGTTGTAGCCGAAATTCACCACGCTGACCATTCCAGAGCCGATCAGCATGATGATGCTGCCACCCAGCACCCGGGCGTGAGTCGGCTCTGAACGTAGCGTCGCCACGGCGTCGCGTATGCCGATACGCGGCGGTGGTGCTGTCGCAATGGTTCCAGGCTTCATGAATTTACGAAGTTTCCGTTCTACGCGGCTAACGACGCGCCATCAGTCGAGGTGCCGTCGCCCGGCAAGGGCGTTCCCATGGGGAAAGGCACCGGTTGATTCTTCATAGCGTTGGGCAGGAAGCGATAGAAGCTCTTCACTGCGTCTCCGCTGGTCTCAAATACCTCAAACAACCTGTCGGTCCGGGTGAGTTCCAGGACGACCGCTGCCTGTGGCGATACGGCTGCCAGTTTCAATTCGCCGTCTCGTTTCATCACTTCAGCCATGCAATGCAGCAGCATGTCCACGCCGGCGGCATCCATCTGACGAATCAACGAACAATCGAACACCAACTGGGGCCGATCGGTATTGAGTAGCGGTTGAATGTCGTGAAGGAACATACGCGCTTGTTTCTGGTTCAATCTGTCTGGCATGCGCTTCACGATGACGGGCCTACTCGTTTCCATATCTCCTCGCAACCACTAAATTTGCGGGGAACTCTCCAGCATCAACCGCAGGGGCCGATGCCTTCAAGGCAGCCGGAGCTTCCAGCGCCGCCGCAGGCGTGCTGATCGCTCCCGGCAAGGACGCGGGACATTCGCGATGGGACGGCGCGAATAAACCACGTAGGAACTGCGCGGGGAAAAAACTTGCTAACGACAGGAGGCTACCTAGCGCACGCAGGGGGGCGTTCGCTGATGCCTCTCCGATCAAACGCGCATCGGCGAACTCGACTTCGACGTTGCGCTTAAGATTCCAAACTCGACTGCGACCGACGACCGAGTGCGTCACGTCCAGGCCTGCGCCCAGGTACGTAAACGGCAGCGTACTAACGTTCTCGACTACGGTTCCGCAATCCACAACTGTATGATGCTCAAGAGAGCTGCAGCGTGTGATAACTGATGCGGCTCTTACCCGACATCCTGCGCCAATAAAGGCAGGACTCAAAACTCGCGACCGGCGGTGAATCTGCGCGCCGCGACCCACCCACACACCAGGCTTGATCTCGGTTCCTTCCGGCTTGATCTGAATGCGCTGCATCAAGCCTTCAACCGCCAGGTGCCGAAGGTCATGAGGGGAAGTCAGGCGGTTCGTGTAGCCGTCAAATGGATACTGTTCAAAACGCCCGCGGAACTGGCGCAGACGATGCCGGAACAGGTAAGCGGCATCGTTCCGGCGCGATCCGCTAATCACGTAGATGTCCAGGGGGACGCCGTGCGTATCTACCGCGGCAGTGACGTGATGTCGCTGTTGCGTGTGGTACTTGATCAAATCCCCGAAATCTAACTCGGTGTAGGGTCCGATTCGGATGATCAGAATCTGCTCCGCACCATTCTGACAATGGTCTTCGAAAGCCTGCTCCGCCGCGCGCCAGAGTTGATCTCCGGCTGCCTGCACCCAGGTGCCACGACCGTTCGCCGTCGTGGTTCCCACCGGCCAGGTGCTCGGGGGGGCTTCGGTGACGACTGTGATCGCATTGATTTCTGCTGTTGCTTTCAACCGGTCAAGAACCCTGTAGACAACCGGGGCACCGAGTACGTCAGCAAGCGCATAAGACTCGCCAGCGATGGTCTCGTATGACTCTTCGGGGGCTCCCAGGACAACAATCGCTCTTACATCCATGGTGCCCACCTCGGCGCAGCGGCGCGGAAGATCGCCGAGCGTTTGGGGATCCACGCCGGCAGGCGACGGAACCGGGAAATCGGTTCGAGCGCCTTAGCTCTTTGATGCACGTCGAAGGACCTCAAGTAACGGCGCATGATTTGAGGCATCGTCATGCGCAAGGCCGCGGAGAAATTCGCCTCCGCCATCTCCTTCTGCTTTTCCGTGTCCTGCACCAGGTTGACGATGCTTGCTGCCATGCTGTGAGCATCACCAACCTGGTAGAAGTCGATCGCCAGTCCTTCGTCCAAGGCCATGTCGCGGAAGTCTTCGATATCGGCGGAGATGATCGGCACCCCGTACTCGGCGGCAAGATGAGCTACGCCGCTGCTGCCTGTTGCAGACGAGTAAGGAAGCACGAGCACAGTAGCGCTGCGGAACAAGTCGGCGATCTTTTCCTCTGCTACGTATCCGGTGAACTCGATCTGTTTGTTATCGGCGACACTGGCGGCGACCGATTCCACGTAGCCAGGAGTCATGGGGTGGTTGGCGCCAGCGATCACCAGCTTGCTATCTGGCAGGCGATGCTGAACCGACTTGAAGGCTTCGAGGAGCAATTCGAGGCGCTTGTACGTGCCCCACTTGCCGAAGGCCAGGATCCGGTGTGGATTCCCGCGTAGCTCGAAGTTCGGGTACTCCGGACGGGCCGACATGATGCCGTGCGACCGAAAGTGAACGTTCTCGCCGCGGTACCTCTCAATCAACGTGCGACGGTACGCAGGCAGCAACACGGAAACCGAATTGGCGGCGAGCAGCATGCGAGTCGCAATGCGGCCGGCCATCCGGTACAGGCGAGGCGAGCGTACCCCGGCGTCCTTGAGGTCAATATTGTCCATCAAGTGGTGCAGCGTGACGTGGGTATAGTAACCAGCCATACGCGTGAGCGCCGGCGTGGTCAAGCCCGTGAACGCCGCCACCGGATGATTGCCGAAGGTGGAGAACAGCAGGTTGAACCACACCACGTCGGGCTTAATGTCACGCACGACATTCAGGATTCGCATGGAGTTGGTCTGGCGGTTGAAGTCCCAGACCCGGCGAACGTCGAAATCGTGCAGCTCTTCCGACGTGCTGCCCGACTCGAGTTCATCGCCAATCACGGTAACGCTGAGCAGCGGATCGGCCTGCAGCTCACGTGCGATGTGATACCCGTATTCATTCAGTCCCCGCCGGCTGGGCGGAAACGCGGTAACCAAACAGATCTTCATGGGCCCCTTAAGGCTGACCTTAAAAAATCGACAAACGAAACACTGGACGAACGATGGATTTACCGCCGCCGCTAAAGCTGGTGAAGTTATCTTGCTGGAAACCGATCGAGAACCGAAGCGGGTACTCTACCGGAACGCGCCCTGCGCCATCACCGAACATACGGCGCAAAGGCTTCACATAAGAGATGAAGATTCCGTTCTGTACGTTGTCATAATCGTGAATTCCCATCCCCCGCGAATAAGCGGCGTTTGCTTGGATCTCCCAGTTACGATTGGGTTTAACCTCAAACCGAACTGCTGGACGCGCCGCCTGCCCAAGTACGTAAGTCGTGTCCTGGACACGCCAGGCACGCAGATATTCGGCCAGGGCAGTGATTTTTACCTTCTCACCGAACTTACGCGTGACGCCTGCATAGGTGGATGTTTCATAAAATTCGCGGACCAGCGGATCAAACTGCAAATCGCGGACGGAGTACCCGGTTACGAAAGCTGTCTTAGCCCACGGACGCCCGACGTTGAATTCCAAGGTCGCGCCAAAATCCTTCGAGCTTTGGCTCTGGAGCGTGAAGGGTCCGGACTCGTGATAGGCGCTGCCGTTAACCGAAATCCAGTTCCAGAAGGAGTTCGAGGACATGTACACGAACTGACGGAATAAGTTCTGGTTCAGTTCAACGGGCGTATTGCGATCACGACGTAGAGTGAGTTGCAGGCCAGTGTTGAAGGCCAGCGTATTGCGACCCAGGTGCAACACTGGATTCAGAGCACCATTGAACGCGTAGTCGTAGGTGTCGCGGTTCAAAATGAGGCTCTGGTCGGGGAGCGAAATCTGACCTCGCGCGTTGCGCACCTGGAAGAATCCGCTGATCATCGGCAGCCCTTCCTGGTTGTAACGGAATGAGTTCGTTATCCGCGTTTCAATAGAG
>DASTGW010000702.1:0-3478 GCA_035718705.1 Terriglobales bacterium
GCATGCGGCACGCCCGTTATTAACACGCAACTCGATTCCGGCGTCCCCTTCGTCTCGTTGCATGACGTGAGCGGACTGACGGTTTCACCTGGCGATTCCGTCGCACTTACTCACGCGCTGAACCTGCTGTTCCACGACGATGCTCTACACCAGCGCCTTTCCACCGGAGCGAAGGAACGTGTACGCCGGCACTTCACCACTGAGAGAATGGCTAATGACACTCTCACCCTCTACGATGAAGTGCTCAGCACATCTTGTGCCCAAAGAAAAACGGCAGCCACTTTCGCAGCTGCCGCTCTTTAGCGAACTCCAGCTTATCTGACGCCAAAGATGGCCAGGCTGGTCGCGATCTGGATCACAGAATCCATCCCCCGTTTCGCTGCGCCTTTAGCGGCGCTGCCTGGAATGAACAGGATGTCGTCGGCCATCAGGTCAACATCATTCACCTTCGCCGCCATGATGCTCTTCAACGGGATTTTCACCTCTTCCGGATGGCCGCCAGAGCGTCGAATCACCTTGGCGGATCCAAGTGCCGCCGTCCGATTCACCCCTTGCGCAAGCGCCACCGCCTCCAGGACTGTCATTCGCTCGGAATTCTCCATGAGGAATCCTCCTGGACGCACAACATCCCCGACTACGTAAACGACGCCCGCACGACCGACCAGGATCGTGTCTCCCGGGTAAACCTCAACGTTACTCTCCATCGACTTGGTCTGATCGCTGCTCAGAACCACTTTCTCCGGCTGGTCCGGATGATCACGATGCGTGATCGTGACGGTCTTACCTGCCTTTGGCCCAAATCCGCCAGCCAACGACACGATGTCGTACAACCGACGCGTACTCATCGCCGGATACACGCCCGGTTTTGTCACCTCGCCGAGGATTGAAATCCCTTGCGAGGCGAAGTCCCGAATCAAGATCATGACATGCGGATCACGGAAGTAGCCGCCGTCCTTCAGCGCCTTCGCGACCTTGTCTTGCGCCTCTTCGATCGTCAACCCGCGCACGTTTACTGACCCAGCAAGCGGAACGGAGAGTTCTCCTGACTCGCTCACTCGCGACTCGTTCTTGAAATCAGCCACACCATAGAGACTGATTTCCAGCAGGTCACCAGCTCCGATACGGATTTTGTCGCGATCAAGTATTCCCGACGGCGCAATCGTTTGCGAGTTATTGACCTGGTCGGCCGAAACCAGCGGCTCAATTGGGTTTTGCGCATTCAGGATCGAGCCAAGAATCGAGACTAATAGGAAGGTCGTGACGGTCAGGCCGCGCATGCAACTCCTCAGAATTGCCCGAAGTTTAGCATGCAAGACGGGCTACGCTCTGTGATTTCCGGCACGAACGCAGCCCGGAAGTAAACCTGAGCGAGCAGCCGAAAAGCGCCGACCTCGTCACTGCATCGGCGCTCCCGGCCCAAGAATTACTCGATGTAAAGCACCGCGTACCAGCGCACGTTCGTAGGCTTCGTGGCCCAAGCCGGAGTATCTACCCGGATAGCGACTGTATCGCCCGCTGCGACTGCCTGGTTCAGCGTGATGTCTGTCCCTGACGTCGAAGTCGAGTTATACGCGAAAGTCGTGCCGCCAAAGCAATTCGTCCCGGTGTTCACACAGACCTTGTGCGTCACGTTCTCCGCCGACGCGACATTGCCCGACGGCGCGCTCTCCCGAATCTGCACTCGCTTCAGTGTTCCCGCCTTAGGAACCTCAATCTTGGCGGCGTCGAAGTTGCTGTTGTTATAGTCGATGATGTCTCCGCCGAAGTAATAGGTAGTGCTGTTCGCCGGAGCGTTGGCACCGGTGTTCATCAGCGTCAACGTGTACGCTGCTGGTGTCGGCGTGCAGGTCAGCGTCCCCGTGGAAGTGATCCCGCTTGCTTTGTCTGTGCCTGCGCAACTCTGGTTCACCTTCACCTGTGTCGCCTGCATGTACGCCATGTTGTCGGCATAGGGAATGGAAATCCACTGTTGCATCGGTGCGATCAATTGCACAGGGTTCGTCGGCGGAGTCACAATCTGGAAAACCGAGGCCGGAGGTGTTCCAGCAGCCGAATAGTTGCCGGCAACGTGCACTATCGTGCCACCGCCGAACACACCCACGTGTGGAGCTGAAGCCGATGTCTCCAGCACGCCGCCAGTCATCGTCAACGCGCCAAAGCCAACCGTCGCCACACTGTACTTGATTGTCGAGGGATTGGTCTCAGTGCTGAACACCGGATGGTCCACCACCGCGGTCGAGTTCGAAGTCCCTTTGAAGACGGCGCCGATCTCAGTTCCTTCCGCCATCTCCACCCACAAGCCGTGAATCACCGCACTTGAGGAATCCAGGTAGAAGGGGTAGTGCGCGCCAGAGATAGCGATGTCGTTCATCGTTAACACGCCACTGGCCGCGCCGAAGCCCAGCGCAAATTGCGCCGTACTCTGCGCCACCACGCGCACGCTGGTGAGCCGGTTCAGATAGCAATTGTTTACAAACTGCAACCCTCTACGGGCGGCGGTGATCTCCACGTTGTCGATAAGGCTCGCAATTACGTAGATGAATTCCGGACCCGTACCGATAAAGGCCATGTCGCTCAGGTGGAAATTTCCGACCTGACCAATTCCGCCCCCAAATCGGCGCAGAAACAGATGTTGCTGTCCGTACATGGTGGTGGCCACCGTGAACTGGTCGTAGTTATTGTCGAAATTCAACAGGAACATGGTGTTGCCATCATTACCGTGCTTTGCCGTCGGCGCGGTGAAGTTCGCCGTGTACCTTGCGTTGTTCGATATACGGATGGAATCCACCCAGCCCTTGGTCATGGGACTGTCGAAGGTACTTTCCATGAATCCCATTACTTTCGCGCCGATCGTGAAATCTTCGGCGGCCTTTTGCCGAATCGCCCCGCTCGCCACGACGCTCGACTTCAGTACCCCATTGATGAATAGCCGTATCGCGGCGCCGTCATAGGTCACCGCAAGGTGGTATGTGCTGCCTTTCGCGATGGAGTTATTTGGCGAGTTCAAGCACTGAACCGAGCCGTTGACATTCAGACAGGCGATGATCTGGTCAGTCGAGGTGTGCTGGATCGCGAACGATGTATTCCCATCCGGCCCGGTTGCCGCTCCCGACGACGACAATAGGTTGTATGAACCTGCGGTCACCGTCTGATCGGGTTTGTAGAACAATTCCACGGTCAGCGCAGTACGTCCATTGAGTTCCACTGCTCCAGCCTCTCGCAGATTGAGCATGTAATCGTAGTTGCCGTTCAGGTACATCGAGTTTTCGGCTCCGGCCGCAAGCGATGCCCCAGTCGGAACTCCGTTGTATCCAGAGGAGACAGGGGGGAAACCACCATCACCGGTCCCTGATCGGCACTGTATCCCGTAATCGTTGTCTCCCCGCGCCCCGCACCAAAGAACCGGATACCACGGGTGATGTGCAGCGGCTTGCTTACGTTATAGATCCCGCGCGGCACGTACACCGCACCATAAGGA
>DASTGW010000703.1:0-6205 GCA_035718705.1 Terriglobales bacterium
CGACACTGCGCCCAAGGTGGTGTAGTCACGACGATTGCGATTCGTGCTGGTGAGGCTGTTACCGAAGCTACCTTCGCCGATCAGCGTAAAGTGACCCAGTTCTCTTTCGAGGCGATTGTTCCAGTTGAACGTCGCTCGCCCGGTGCTCACGCCGGCACTCGTATCGCCCGTGGGTGCAGTCAGCGTCAGGCCGGTCGAATAGCTCAGCTGATCGACATTTCCCTTGGCCTTCAACCGCACGAATGCGTCGCCTAACGAATTGGAGTGCGTGGTATTGACCGTCGCCGTCCCACTGCCGCCTGAAGTCGTCGTGGATTGCGTTGTCGTCACCAGCCAGAACGGCGCTCCTGCTTCGACGGCAAAGTGCGAATTGATGTCGTAGCCCAGGGCGGAATTCATCTCGCTCGACCACCCAGCAGACGTGTCATGCCCTGTGGTAAGCGATGTGGCCTCATAAAAGCCGGAGCTGGTGCTGAAATCTCTCTGCCCGAAAGCTGCCACGGCCACGGACAGCACGGCCAAAAACATCAGAGTACGTCGGAGTCCCATGTCCCACCTCGTATTGGTCGGAAAGCATAGTGGCTCCTTACCTTCGCGGAAATTTACTGAGGTGTTAGGTCACCGAAAGTACAAGACAGTGTCCTTTCGGACAGTTACTTGCGTTGCAGCAACTCATGGTTGTCAGGATTTGGATTCGTCGAAGGGGGATCGCTGGCGGGAAACGTCTCTTTCAGAGTCTCGTCCAAGGCTGCTTCGCGAATCTGTTTTTCTTCTTGCGGCGGATGTGTATGCTCGGCCATATATGTTCGGATGTTCGAAACGGCCGGTTGGTTCCACTGTTCGCTCCTGAACAATGGATTTCATAAGCGCACAAGTGCCGCCATGAGTCCCACATAAGCTGCTACATCTCTCAATCATTTAGGGACGAACGGCAAGGCGCAAAACTTGCTTTAGGAAACTTGGATTAGTCTATCTGCCAACGCCGAGAGCACGCCGATGACAAACCTGCTGCAGGATTTGAAGTACGCCACGCGAACCTTTCTCAAGACTCCAGGGTTCACCTTCGTCGCCGTACTGACGCTCGCATTAGGAATCGGTGCGAATACGGCAATGTTCAGCGTCATCGAATCGGTTCTGCTGCGGCCTCTGCCCTACGTTTCTCCCGACCAGTTGGTTCTGCTCTGGGGAGACTCTCTAGAAAGAAACAACCATCGTGAACAGGTTTCCTTCACCGACGTGGAGGATTGGCGTCGCTCGAACACCACCTTTGAAGACATCGGTGCCTTCGCGCATTGGAGTGCCGTTCTCAACAATGGACAGAGCTCGCAGCGCGTCCCCGCGATTCAGGTCTCCGACGCATTCTTTCGCGTCCTCCGCGCGCGACCAGCGTTAGGACGGCTTTTTACGCCTGAGGACCAGATCGACGGACGAGATTTCGTGGTCGTCATCTCCGACCAGCTCTGGCGGGAACGGTTCGGTGCCGATCCGAACGCGATCGGCCGCACCGTGCACATCAACGCCATGGCGTACACCATCGTAGGTGTGTTGCCGCCCGATTTTGCGCCGTTACCGCGAAACCTCGTAAACGGTGTAACCGGGATTTATCGTCCCTGTGCGGAAGCCTATGATCCCAGTAAGCGCGACAACCGACACTTCCGCGCCATCGGACGGTTGCGCGATCCCAAGCAGTTGTCGCTCGCGCAATCGCAAATCTCGGCCGTGGCTGCACAACTGGCGAAAGCCGATCCCAAACAGAACGGCGGCTACGGGGTGCGCGTTACTACACTTCGCGAAGACGTAGTTGGAGGTGTCCGCCCAGCTCTGCTCCTGCTTTACGCGGGAGTGGTTTTCGTTCTGCTGATCGCCTGCGCCAACATCTCAAACCTTCTGCTAACCAGGTTCGCCGGCCGGGAACGCGAAATCGCAGTCCGCTCCGCCCTGGGCGCGAGCCAGTCAAGAATCGTGCGGCAGTTGCTTACCGAGAGCCTGCTGCTTTCCGTGATCGGCGGCACAGTCGGTTTACTGTTCGGTACCTGGTTGGTCGCTGCCATGCAGACATTTTTGTCCCGTTCGTTCCCAATCCTGACGGGCCTCGTCGTCGATTGGCGAGTGTTTCTCTTCACTGCAATCGTGACACTACTGGTGGGCGCGCTCTTCGGACTAGCACCTGCTTTGCACGATACGCGACACGGCATCGCTTCCGCGCTGAAATCCGGAGCTCTCGCCTCTATTGGCGGAGCACGCTCGCGGCTGCGCAGTGGCTTGGTTGTTGCCGAGGTCTCACTGGCACTCGTGCTCCTGTCCTGTGCCGGACTGATGCTGCGAACAATTCAACAATTGCGGAACGTGGATCCCGGATTCGAGGTGCAGAAAGTCGTCTCCACCGAAATCACACTTCCGTGGGTGCGTTACGGCCGAACCAATGCCAGTCTCCGCTTCTATGATGACTTACTTGCCAGAGTGAAAAGCCTTCCCGAAGTCGAAAGCGCTGCAGCGGTGAGCACTCTGCCATTCGCGGACTTCGACACTACAGGAATCGAGATTGAAGGAAAGCCGGTAACGGTCGGCAACCGTATCCAAAGCGATCGCTACATAGTCTCCGCTGATTACTTGCAGACGATGAAGATCGCGCTGAAAAGCGGACGACTCCTCGATGAACACGACGATTCGACATCAATGCCTGTGATCATGGTGAATGAACACTTTGCCCATCAGATGTGGCCCGGCGAGAACGCGCTGGGCAAGCGCGTGCGCATGCCGGAAGGCGAGCAGATGGGCCCATGGCGTACGGTTGTCGGAATCGTCGCTGACGTGAAGCAGTACGCGCTCGACCAACCCGCAACCTTGCAGTTCTATGTTCCTTACCACCAGGTGCCGTCGAACTACATGACCCTGGTTGTTCGCGGCGGATTCGACACCAGCAGTCTGATGCAAAGCATTCGTTCGGAGGTTCGCAACCTTGACGCGGATGCTGCTGCTTCCGATCCCGAACTTCTTTCTCAGATCGTTGCCGATTCGATTCAGATTCGAAAGCTGACCATGATGATGCTCACGGGTTTCGCTGCGCTGGCGCTTACGCTCGCGGCTGTCGGAATCTATGGAGTGCTGTCGTTCTCCGTCTCCAGCCGGACTCGCGAGATCGGCGTCCGCATGGCACTTGGTGCGTCGGAAAGGAACGTTCTTCGAATGGTTTTGCGCCAGGGATTGTCTCTGATTGTCGCCGGAGCCGCAGTGGGATTACTGCTCACCCTTATAGCCGGAAAACTTGTCACGACACTGCTTTTCGGAGTTCGCGCTTACGATCCGATCGTGCTTGGGGAATTCACTGTTCTGCTAGTTGCAGTTGCGACAGTGGCTTGTTATCTGCCGGCAAAACGTGCGACCAACATCGATCCGATGGAAGCGCTCCGACAAGATTGAGACCGGGTTATGCAACCCGGTCTTTGTTCAAGCGAACTTTATCGTGCTCGTCTTTGCTGGCCTTGTATGGCTCGCCGGTGACCACCGCCTTCACAAAACCAATGAGCTGTACCATCTTGCCGTTCGGGGTATCCCAGTATTCTGCGCCTTCCACTTTCACCTTCAGGAGCGCGAGTTCGGGATCCTCGAGTCCTTGTGGGAACCACGCTTTATAGATGGGGTTCCACAGCTCTTCGATCTTTGCCTTGTCACGAACCAGTTCGGCGCGGCCACTTACCGACAGGTATTGCTGGTCGTCAGGATTGGCATAGGCCACATTCACGTGATTCTCCTGCTGCGCCTGGTGCACCTTGTCGGAGTCGGCGCGTGTAAAGAACCACAGGTCCCCATCGAACTCCTGTTTCTGGGTCGCCATGGGACGGCTGCGCAAGCTTCCATCTTCGGCTACCGTGGTCAACATCGCGAACTTCACGTCCTTGATCATGCTGTCTAATTTCTTAATTGCGTCGACGTGTGAATCGGCCATCATCTTTTCCCTCTCGACAATGGGATGCCATTGGGAACGCGAGGAGAACTGCTGCCAGGGACAAGCTTTGAACAAAGAGAAAAGGCCTCCGCAAAGGAGGCCTTTTCCATCAAATTGTCTTAGTCGCGGTCGCGCCAATAGTCGGAACGGACGTCACGACGGTCACGATAGACGTCGCGACGATCTCCTCGGATATCGCGGCGATCGTGGCGAATGTCGCGCCAATCGTTGCGGATCTCGCGACGGTCACCGCGCAGCTCACGGTAGTTTCCGGAGCGATAGTCGCGAATGTATTCACGGCGGTCGCGATAGAGTTCGCGCTGGTCACCGCGAATGTCCCGACGATCACGGCGGATGTCTCGTCGGTCATGGCGGATGTCATTGCGGTCCTGCCAGCGGTCGTAGCGTCCATTCTCTGCGAACGCTGCGCCCGAGCACAGGAAGAGTGCGATCAAAGAACCGAGTAAAACCTTTCTCATCTTGTGAACCCCCAATCCGAAACCTCTGTACTACTTAAGTCGTGCTGCAAATGTGAACCCTTCGCCTGCCGCGGAGTTTCGTGGAAATCCACGTCCAGCAAGCCTTGAAAGTGCAGTCACTTCGAACGTTATTGCCTATAATCAAAGGCAACCATGCCGGCCGCAGCTACTTCGCCACATCAGGTTCCTCCCACTCCGCCGCCTCCGATGCCACCGCGGCACCCGAACTTCGTTCAAAAGGTGGAGGATTTCTGGCATCGCGTGACGGAAGGTTTGGAATTGCAGCAGCTCTGGAATCAGTTCCAGACTGAAGCCCGCACTGGATATCGTCTTTACTCCCGTGACGTGGAAGCACGTGGGCAGCATCCCCAACCAGGCAGGAACAACTGGGTGCACACGGCCGGGGAATTTTTCTGGGCCGTGCTGATGAAGTTGTCGCCGGCCAAGCGCGTCATTCTGCTGGTTGCGTTGGTGCTTCTCATGCTTGGAGCGCTCGATTTCACCGTGAACAATACGCGCGTTTCCTTTGATGCCCGCACGTTTGGAGGATTACTGATCCTTTTGATCCTGGTGCTCGAGACCGCTGATCGCGTGATCATGAAGCGGGATCTGGAGATCGCAAAAGAAATTCAGCACTGGCTGGTACCGAGCGAAGCTCCGGAAGTTCCCGGACTCGATGTGGGCTTCGTAACGCGTGCGGCTAACACCGTAGCCGGCGACTATTACGACATTGTTCCCCGCGTGGAACCTGGTAAGTATTTGATCGCCATTGCCGATGTCGCCGGCAAGAGCATGCCGGCCGCGCTTCTCATGGCCACCTTTCAAGCCAGCCTGAAGACGCTTTCCGCTGCTTCTCCTTCGCTCGTGGACCTCGTTTACGGCCTCAATCGTTACGCTTGTGATCACAGTATTCGTGGGACGCGCTTCACCACTGCCTTCCTCGCCGAATACGATTCTTCCAATTGCACGCTGAATTATGTAAACGCCGGACACAATCCTCCTGTATTGTTACGCGGCACGGATGTACAACATCTGACCGAAGGCGGCGTTCCGTTGGGCATTCTTCACGACGCGAGTTATCAATCCGGACAAGTGCAGCTCCACAAAGGTGACATGCTGGCGATCTTCACCGACGGTGTGGTCGAAGCGGAGAACGTCGCAGGACAGGAGTTCGGCGAAGATCGGCTCGTCCAGGTGCTGCGCTTATCGAACAACGGAACCGCCAAGCAAGTGATCGGCCAGATAATGGCGAACATCGAAGCCTTCGTGGCTACGGCTCCTCAGCACGACGACATCACATGCATGGTGGTGCGCTGTGTCCAGTAAAGAACAAGCTTCGCCGTTAATTGTTGGCATCGGTGAACTACTCTGGGACATGCTTCCAAATGGAAGGCAGCTCGGCGGCGCTCCCGCCAACTTTGCCTACATCGCATCGGTGCTCGGTAATCGTGCCGCAGTCGTGAGCCGCCTCGGCAACGACATGCTCGGCGAAGAAGCACGCGAGCGTTGCTCTGGGCTGGGACTGGACGTCTCACACATTCAGACCGACTCAGCACATCCGACCGGAACGGTGAAGGTTTCTGTCGACGACCTTGGTCAGCCTTGCTTTCAGATCGTAGAAGGCGTGGCCTGGGATTTTCTAGAGTGGAATGACGACCTGCAAAAGCTGGCTGCGAAAGCCGATGTCGTCTGCTTCGGTTCCCTCGCGCAACGTCGTGATGTGTCGCGTGCAAGCATCCAGCGCTTCGTGCGAGCCACACGCGAAAGCTGCCTCCGCATC
>DASTGW010000704.1:0-6119 GCA_035718705.1 Terriglobales bacterium
CGCTACTACAACGCCTTTGTTAGAAGCGGTCTTGAAACCTTGCGCCTCGACAGTGATGTCATAGGTATCAGGGATGAGGTGCGTGACGCTGTAGTTTCCCTGATCATTGGTGGATGCGGTGTCTGATGTACCTTTTCTTACGTTAGTGACTGTGACTTTAGCATTCGGCACCGCTGCCCCTTGCGGGTCTGTTACGGTTCCAAGAATGCTGCCATACACCGCTTGCGCTTTCGCCGGCGTCGCTGTTACGAACACAAACACAACGGCCAGCAGCAGCGCGAACGCTGTGCAAGTCAGTTTCTTTGCCATCTTGCCCCCTTCGTCAGACTACTCAGCCCTTTTTAGGGCCGTTCATTATGCCCAATGAATAAAGACGGCTACTTCTATCTATTAACTTTTTTGGTTGCGAGCGTTGACGGAAACTGTTTGCGAATGACCAAACTACTCGTGACTCAAATCACAAGTACACGTGATGTGAAAAGGTAAGCTTCTGTTACTTCAGTGTCAAGAGGTAACCAATCGACAGAATCGATTTTTTTAATGTTGTAGTGATTTTCTGCAACACCGCGAATTCAGCGGTAATCGGGGTCTAATTCCCCTGCTCTTTTTAACTCTGCGTCACCTTGCGCCATGTTGCCCTTTCGCTTGAGAGCAAGGCCAAGTTGATAGTGCGCGGGGGCATAGTCGGGAGAGAGATTGATAGCTGACCGAAATTGAGAGATGGCACCGTCGATGTCTTCCATATTCAGTAAACGAATTCCAGAATTCGTATTGAAGACTGCCGACTGTTGGTTCACGTTGGATTTGCGAATCTCAGCTGCGACGTTGCGCTCCTGGGCAGCTGCTGTCGAATCTCCCATTTGTTGTAGAACTGCGGCGAGATTGGTATGAGCGCCGAGCATGTCGGGCTGGAGACGGATCGCTTCCCTCAGAGCCGACGCTGCTTCCGGCAATTTGTCCATCTGCTTCAGCACCGATCCGAGCAGATAATGCGCTTCCGCGTAGTCGGGCTTCCCTTCCACCGCCGCACGCAATTGCTCTGCCGCCGCGGGAAACTCGCCACGCTGCCAATAAATTACGCCGAGCGTGTAATGGGCGTCCGACAGCTTCGGATCCAGTTCCAGCGCCTTCTTGAGTTCTACGATCGCGTCATCGAGTTGATCTTTCAACTTTAGGGCAACGCCGAGGTTGTAATGCAAACTTGCCCGATCCGGCCCCGACGTTAGCGACGCTCGCAGTTCTTTCACGGCATCATCAAAATCCGCCTTCTGCAGATAGGCGATGGCCAGGTTCTCGTGAAAAGTGGAGTCCTGGGGACGCAATCTCACCGCTTCGCTGAATTCGTGGATCGCTGCATCGGCCCTGCCGCTTTGCAACATCGAGAGAGCCAGGTTGTTGTGCGCTTCCGGGTCCTGGGGTGTCAATTTCGTGGCTGCTTGGAAGTGTTCCTGTGCTTGCTTCGGTTTACCCACGCGCTGCAGCAGAAGTCCTAAGCGGGTCTGTGCCTCTACCTGATCCGGGCTCGCCGCCAGTGCTTTCTCGAGGAATTCGATGGCATCAGTAGTGTCCCCCTTTTGATCGAGCACGAAGCCTAAGTGCAATTGGGCCGCCGCCAGTTGGGGATTGAGGTCCAGCGCTTTACGAAATTCCGTCTCCGCCTCGTCAACCTTCTTCTGCTGCAGCAACAAGACTCCCAGGTCGTCGTGAAGTTCCGCCCTCTGCGGCAAAAGCTGGGAAGCGCGTCGCATCTGCTGCTCCGCCTCATCGACCTTCCCCATGCCAGCGAGCAAGCGACTATAGCCGCGGTGTGCGTCCGGATCTGAGTCGTTCAGCGCGATCGCCGTCTTAAACTCCTTCTCTGACTCGACCCGCTCGCCCGACATTCTGAGTGCTTCACCTAAATAGGAATGCGGCGTTGCAACTTTCGGGGAAAGCTTCGCCGCAGTTCGGAGATGTGGAATGGCTTCCTTCGGCTGGTTCAGTGCGATCAACACCCATCCGCAGGCAGTTTGCACGTTCACATCATTCGGACTTTGTTTCGCAGCGGCTTCGAATTCTGCACGGGCCTGCTGTAATTCGCCGGCCTGCACTGCCTGTACACCTCGCTTGTAGGCCTCACTCATCTGCGTCGCGGCGGGCTTGGTCTGCGAAGTGCGGGACACGATCTTCCGTTGCGGCAAGGCCGAAGCGGTGGCCGCCAAAGAAATGACAAATAATAATGATGGGAGCAGGCGCACTCGGTCCGATAAGTACATACAAGAGTTCGTATCCCAACTATCTCGGCAAGGCATCCGAAAGTCAAACTTGACTGATTTAGAATAGCCTCAATCAACCTGAGGAATCCTTTGGTCCCACGCGTTTCATGTCAGGCCAGGCTCGCGCTAATCCTCCTTCTCTTTGCAATTAAGGCCGTCGCACAAACGTCCGCACCTGTTTCGCAAGCCCCGGCACCCCTTGCAGCCAATTTCGTTGATATGGCAAAGAAGGCCGGCATCGACATGACCGTTACGTTCGGCGGCAAGGAATCGAAGACCTACATTATTGAGACCACCGGCACCGGTATCGCCATTTTTGATTATGACAACGACGGTTGGCCCGACATCTTCGTCGTAAACGGGACAACGCTCGATGCCGTTCCGGGGAAAGCCCCCACCAGTCACCTCTTTCATAACAACCACGACGGCACCTTCACCGACGTTACCGCCAAGTCGGGTTTGGGCGTCAGCGGCTGGGGACAAGGCGCCTGCGTGGGCGATTACGACAACGACGGTAATGAAGATCTCTTCGTGACCTTCTACGGACACAACCATCTCTTCCACAACAAAGGCAATGGCACTTTTGAAGATGTCTCGAAGCAGGCCGGAGTGGAAGGATCAGGTGTGCGCTGGGGTACCGGCTGCGCGTTTGTGGATTACGATCGCGATGGCCTCCTCGATATCGCTGTGGCCAACTACGTGGATTTCGATCTCTCCAAGGCGCCCAAACCGGGCGATGGGGCCTTTTGTATGTGGAAGGGCGCGCCCGTGATGTGCGGTCCGAAAGGTCTCGCCCATGATCGCAACATCCTCTACCACAATCGCGGCAACGGAACCTTTGAAGACGTCACTACTGCTGCCAAGTTCGACAAAACGCCTGGCCACTACTGCTTCAGCGTTTCCACGCTCGATTTCGATAACGATGGCTGGCCAGACATTTACATCGCCTGCGACAGCACGCCCAGCATACTTTATCGCAACAATCACAACGGCACGTTCGAGGATGTGGGGGTCGTTTCGGGCACTGCTTTTAACGAAGATGGACGCGAACAGGCTGGGATGGGATCGACTATCGCTGACTACAACGGGGATGGGCTACTCGATATCTTTCGCACTAACTTCTCCGATGACACCTCGACGCTCTATGCCAACAACGGCGATGGCACGTTCGTTGACAGCACTTACAAGGCAGGACTTGGCCTCCACACACAGTACCTAGGCTGGGGCACGATGTTCTTCGATGTCGACAACCATGGCTGGCCTGACTTGCTCGTGGTGAACGGCCATGTCTATCCCGAAGTGGAAAAGTACAAGCTCGGAAGTGACTACCGCGAGCCCCGGATTCTGTTCCGCAATAACGGGAATGGGACGTATACGGAAATCTCAAAGACTGCCGGCCCGGGTTTTCAGGTGAGCGAATCGGGCCGTGGCCTTGCCGTGGGCGATCTCTGGAACGACGGACGCCAGTCCGCTGTCATCAGCAACATGAACGCGCCGGTCGCATTGTTAGTCAATGAAGCGAAGAACACGAACCACTGGGTTGCTTTCAAGACCATCGGCAAGAAGTCGAACCGCGACGGCATCGGGGCTCGCATATCGGTCAGGGCCGGTGGTCGTGTCTTCGTGAACGAAGTTCGCAGTGGCTCAAGCTACATCTCAAATAACGATATGCGCGTCCATTTCGGGCTGGGCGCCATCTCGAAGATCGATGCCGTGGAAGTCCGCTGGCCGACCGGAGTTACAGAAAAATTCGAGGGAATCACGGGAGATAAAATTCAAACGCTCAAAGAAGGTGCTGGCACGGAACTGGGGTCATCAGCTCCTAAGGAGAAGAAATGACCAGCGCTAACGCACCCGAAAATCGAAGAGCGTGGAATTCCGGATTGACGCCGTAGCGCGGGATCCGGACCGAATTAATAGTCGATCCTATAAATGCGAACGCCTTCAGCCGGCACTTCGGCCTTGATCTCAAGCTGAGTGCCAGTGGTTTGTAGCTTGTGACCGGAAGAAATTTCGGTGACTGTCGATGCAGGCTTCTCTATGGAACGCTGGAAGTCCACTTCCGCAGCGGAGTTTGAGTGATTGAAGAAAAACACGAGTCGCCCGTTCGCTGCTGACATCTGCCGCAACTCAACCAGCGAGGGAGCTTTGAAATTCGGCGCCTCAATGCCAGCCCAATGGGTGAGAATTTCCGCGAGCGGATGCATCGCAACTGGCTTCTGCTGGTTCTGCTGGCCGGCGAAGCTGCCGAATACGATCGCGCTTCCCTGCTTGTATTTGTTCTCGTAAGCGATGGGCGTGCCGTCTTCTGAAAACGCAACCGGTTTGGCGCTGGGGGAGAGAGTGTCAAACTGTTCGAGGAAGCTCATCGCCGTGAACTTCGCATCGCCCCAGCGAACCTGAAACTCTTTGCCGGGAAGCAACGTCTTCTCACGAACTCCCAGCATTTCGTGCCAACCAAAGCCGGGGATGATTGGCTCTGCATGGCCGCGCTCATCGACCCATCCCGGACGCGCTTCGGTAAAGAGGTGTCCACCGTCGGCGACATACTGCTTTAGCAGATTGGCTTCCTCTGCGGTCAGCATCAACGGATACGGAACGATGACGAGCTTGTACTGACGAAGATTGTCGGCAGCGAGTTCTCGCGAGCTGAGCACGTCGAGGGGAATGTTGCGCTCGAAGAACATCCGGTGGTAACCGGCAACTGCCTGATGAATGGCGTTCCGGCTGCCGTACGCATCGTAGCCGCCAAGGAGGGGTGCCAGTGGACTGAACACAATCGCCGCGTCGGCCTTCTCTGGATAGGCTTTCAGGATCAGATCGGCATTGGCGGAGATTTGCTTCGCGTACTCTCCCGCTCGCCGACTGCGCTCGGTCAGCGTGCCATCGAGATTGATCATTCCGTAACCGCCAGACTCGTATCCGGCATTCATGGGGTAGAAGGCGTAGTGGTTGATGGCACGCGCGCCGCGCGCGACCATTCCCCATGCCCACATCGTCAGATCATTCGGCGTGACTTCCGATCCGATGACCGTGCCGTGCACACCGTATCCACTCTGCAGTTCACCGACGTAAAACCCGCGCCCTCCGGTGATGGCGTTTGTGAGATCCATGGCGAGCACGCGACGATTCAAGTCCCAGTTGCGATCAACTGATGTCAGTTTCGGATACAAACTCGTGCCGAAGAAATCGACGGAGTCTTTCATCAGGAAGTCATCGCTGGGATCGTACGGGTCCGCGAGGGTGCGTGCCAAAGGAGAGGGATTCGGCGCGTGACTGGTCGTGACGTGAGTATGATCCACCGCCTTTACTGCGTCGTTGCGCATCTTCAAATCCTCGGCAAGTTTGTAGCCGTAGTAGATGCGCCAATCCATGAAATCTGTGTAAGTGAGGATCGTACCGAAGCGCGGTGGCTCCACCTGGTTCCAGTCAGTAAACGTGCGATGCCAGGCTTCGTTAAGATTGTCGAGTGTCCCGTATTTCTTCTGCAGCCAGAGACGGAACCGCTCCATGCTGCTTGGGCAATAGCAGAACATCGGCTCCGACTTGTAGCCGACGCGCGCCCAGTTCATCGCCGCTGGTTCGCTCCAAAGATCGTAGCCGTAAAACGCCGGACTCTTTTCGGCATGATGAGCAACTTCGGCATAGAAAGCGAGAATCGCTTTCCTAACACCGCGATGATCGATGCAGTATCCGGGCGCGGCTTGTGATGGGATCGGTTGACCATCCTGTGCGGCGTAGTGACCGTCCGGATATTTCTTGCCGACCCACTCGGGCGCGGAATCGACGTACACCTGCACGATCACCCGCAGGCCCACTTCATTGGCCAATTTCAGGAGCAGATCAAGATTTTCAAGGTGGTAT
>DASTGW010000705.1:0-3482 GCA_035718705.1 Terriglobales bacterium
AATGGTAAGACTCGCCGTCGGAAGGATAACGTCCGGCAACTACGTCGTCACGGTAGGCTTGAACCGCCTCGGTGATTACTGCGCCCACGTCGGCGTAGCGGCGAACGAATTTCGCCGGCTGCGAGAACGTCAGGCCGATCAGGTCGTTGATGACGAGCACCTGGCCATCGCACTCCGGACCGGCGCCGATGCCGATGGTTGGCGCGCTGACTTCGGCCGTTATCATCGCCGCCACTTCGCGAGGAATACCTTCGAGCACCATGCAGCAGACACCAGCATGGTCGAGAGCGATGGCGTCGCGCATCAGTTGCTCGACGGCTTTGAGTGTCTTGCCCTGGACCTTATAGCCGCCCATCGCGTTAATCGATTGCGGCGTGAGTCCGATGTGACCCATCACGGGGATCTCGGCGTCCGCAAGGGCGTTCACGATCTCGATGCGCTTCTCGCCGCCTTCGAGCTTCACGGCCTCCGCACCACCATACTTCACGAACTTGGTCGCGTTGCGCACAGCGTCCTTAACACTGACGTGATACGAGGCGTAAGGCATGTCGGCGATGAGGAAGGCGCGCTTCACGGCGCGGCGAACGGCGCGCGTGTGGTGCAGCATCTCTTCCATGGTGACCGGAAGCGTGGTGTCGTAACCGAGCACGACCTGCGCCAGCGAGTCGCCGACCAGGATCATGTCGATGCCGGCTTCGTCCACTAGACGCGCGGTGGCGTAATCGTAGGCGGTGAGGCAGGTAATGGGTTCGCGCTTGGATTTTTTGTCGAGGAGAGTAGCTGTGGTGACTTTTTGGCGGTTCTCGCCAATCGAGGTAATGCTCACGTGACCTCCAGTGCAGTCCCGCAATGCGGGTACCACCTGTTCGCCTGATTGGATGCAGGCGAGGTCATTGTAGGCGCGAAAATCGAGAACTACAAGGCACCCAAATTACTGCGGAAACAACTGTTACCACTTCCCCAAATACACAACGGTAATAGACGCTCCGTCTTACGGAGCAGGACTTACCGGCAGCTCGCACTTTTTGTTCGCCCTAGACGCATTTTCCGCCGGATTACGCCGGCCATTCCGAAGACGCCCGTGCCGAGCAGCAGCACACTGGCAGGCTCTGGAACGGTAGGCGTTTCTTCCGTGATGCCTATCGTCATGCCACCATTAGCCGCCCCACCGTCTTGGCTGTCGTTAAAGGTGCCCAGCGAGAGAAACGAACCCGGCGTGAACGGCCTGCCATCGGCAGAGTTGCTAAACACGATAAGGCCGCAGACTGACGAAGGATAGGTGATAAAAAGTTGCCCTAACTGGCATTTTGAGGGCGTCCCTGAATCCCAGACAAACGCTACAACTGATGCGCCGCTGATCTGGCTAATGCCGCTGGTCACGACTCCACTGCTGCTAAGCGCCGACTCCGTAAAACTGAAAGATGTGGCGCTAGCCACGTTGCTGGTGACCGTGTAGAGAAAATCAGCGTGAGAGAGCGTGGGGAGAAGCGCAAGCAGAACAACGAAAATGAACGATCGGCCTCGCATCTTGGCTCCTTGCGACGGGAAAAACCGGCCTTAAGTCGCAGTCCTATTTTCAAAGTAAACCGCACCAAATGTTGCTTCGAAGGGGACGATCGTGCTCATTGCTGGCTCCTACGAAGACAATTTCGCCGCGAAGGCGTACAGCGTGGTTGTTATTTCCGCGATCGTCAATGCTTCTGTAGGAGTAACCCGTCAGGCTAGTGGTGCTTATGAACCCGTATCGACTGACGAGGCCAACCGTTGTCGCATCTAGGGGAACATTCATTTCAAATGCACCGCCGCTTCCGATGTTTTCGGCTTCCCAGCTGATTTCTTCCGTTCAAACTTCGGCACCGCGTACTTGGGCTTGATCTCGTGGCACGTGCTGTCGCAATAGACCCCACCAGCCGCGGATTCGGGCGTCGGCATGGGCGAGTTCACGGCAACGTCGCGATCGCGTTCGAGTTGCGATTCCACCTCGGCGATCAGTTTTTCATTTTCTTTTGGTGTAAGCCACTTCTTCACGTTGACCAGGTAATTCTCGAAACGCGCGATCGGGTCGCGGCGGGTCCAGTAGTCAAAGAGTTCGCGCGGGACGTACTGCGCAGCATCGTGGATGGCGTGGCCCTTCATGCGCATCATCTTGGCTTCGATCAGCGTGGGGCCTTCGCCCCGGCGGGCCCGTTCGCACGCTTCGTGCGCCGCGTCGTAGACCTGGCAGGCGTCGGTGCCGTCGACGATGATCCCCGGAATGCCATACGCAATCGCCCGCTCCGCGAGGTCCTTCACGAGGAACTGCTGGTCAGCCGGCGTGGAGTACGCCCAGATGTTGTTCTCGACGATCAGTACCAGGCCGAGCTTTTGCACGGCGGCGAAGTTGAGTCCTTCGTAAGTGACGCCCGTCGACTGGCCGCCATCGCCGATGTAAGTCATCACGGCAATCTCGCGGCCCTGCATGCGCGCCCCCAGCGCTACTCCGCTGAGCACGGGGATGAGGTCGCCAAGCGTCGAGATTGGGGCGACCACGTTCTTTTCCTTGATGTCGCCGAAGTGTGAAGAGGCATCGCGGCCCTTGGTCGGCGATCCGGCCTTGGCCATGTACTGCATCATGATGTCGGCCGGCGAGAATCCGCGGACGAGCAGCGCGCCCTGGTTGCGGATCATCGGCCCCATCCACTCGTCCTTCTTCAGCGCATAAGCGGAGGCGCAGGAGCAGGCTTCCTGGCCGAGCCCGAAGTAAACGCCGCCCACGACTTTGCTCTGCTTGTATAGATTTTCAAGAGCGAATTCCATGCGGCGGTTGAGCAGCATCCAGCGATAAATCTCGATGCACTGCTCTTTCTTCAAATACTTCGATTCGCGGATCGGCGGTGGCGGGGCCGAGAGGTCGCCATGAGCGACGTAGCGCACCTGGTCGCCTTCGTGCACCTGCTCGATCGTGCAGTCGAAGCATTCGAGTCGCCAATCGGGAAGCTCATAAGTCCGCGTGCCCGGATTGGTCTTCGGAGCGGGTTTCCTCAAACTCTTCGAGGGTGCCTTCGGCTTGGCCATGGTCACGAGATTCTAAATCAGCGCCAGCGCCTCAATCGACCGAGCTTCACACAGCCCGTTTTGGGAATAGCTGCTTACCCTCGAGGATCAACATCACTGCCAAAAACCAGAACTGTTGCGACAATTCGGGGACTGGCCAAAGTGACGCTTGGCCCAAAGGGGCGTTATGCCGTTCCATCGGATACTTCTTTGTTTACTCCTGCTCATCACTCTGGCTGGGGCGCAAGACGCAACACCCACAACTTCCGCAGACGCCCCCAAGCCTGAACAGACGACCGTGCAGGAGCATCCGCTCACCTACCATCCAGAGAAGACCCCTGCGCCAGAGGTGTTCAAGCAGAGCGAAGCAGCCCAGAAGTTCAAGTTTGGTAAGACCGAGCTCGAGCTGTACAAACAGATCGAAGCTTTCGACAAGTACATCGAGGACA